>JAAFJK010000783.1 GCA_013298105.1 Cytophagales bacterium | reverse complement strand
CAGGGCATGGTGTACCAGGTGCTTTTATGACCATGATAGGCAACGCACTACTGGACAAGATAGTAAAAGTGCAAGAAGTTTGGTGTCCTGCCGAAATTTTGGAAATGTTGCATCAAGAAATCCAAACTATGTTGCGCCAAGATGAAACAGGCAACATGAGTGGTATGGACGCATCTATAGTCGTCTGGGAAGATAAAAAAGACACGCTATCTGCACATTTTGAGGTGCTATTTGCAGGAGCAAAACGCCCCATTTACCACCTTGAAGAAAATACAAACAACATCAGAAAATCAGCAGGTACACGCAAAAATATTGGGGGTGCTGGACACCAAGATGCAAAATTTACAGTCAATAAAGTGAACTTGCCTAAAATGTCCATGTTGTATCTTTGTTCAGATGGCTACAGCGACCAAAACAACAAATACCGTAAAAGTTTTTCTGAAAAACGCTTTGTGGAACTACTCTCTGCCATACAGCACGAGCCACTGTCCAAGCAACAACAAATCTTAGAAAAAAAACTTGAAGAACACATGAAAGATACAGAACAACGTGATGACATTTTGATTTTGGGAATACAGCTGTGAGCAAGGAACGAGTAGAAAATAAGATGATAAAGATTTTGTGCAATATTTTGGGTTTAGGTAAGGCGCAATAGAAGCGCAAAGCCTTGTTTTGTAATGATTATTGCAACGAAACATAAGCGCGAAAGATTAACAAAATTAGCAAATTATTTTTTACTCGTTCCTAATATTTCAAATCGGTTTTTGTAGAAAATGTTACACACAGTCCGTTATTTAGTTTGGCGCAACATTTGGCGCAATCCTACCCGCACTTGGGGGCTTATCTTGGGATTCGCTGTCAGTGTAGCAGGACTTTTAAATTTTGGGGCATTGGTACGTGGCTTAAACGAACAGCGTTTGGCGGAGCGTTTGCAGACCTCGCTGGGGCATATCAAAATCACACACCCTGACTTTTTTCAACACAAACCTGTAGAAGCACATTTTGAATGCGCGGCTACTTTGAGGCAGGCTTTGGCAGGCAAGGTAGCTATCCTTGCCTACGCACCGCGCCTGAATGTACGTGCCGCGACTGCCGAAGGCATAGCAGTTGATGTGTATGGCATAGATATAGAAGCAGAAAAACATACTTTAAGTCTATATAAACACCTAAAAACGGGACAATACTTGCAAGAAAAACGTCCAGAAGTCGTGATAGGTAAGGCATTGGCACAGAAAATCAAAAAAAAAGTGTCTGATACCCTCATACTATACTTGCCTGCCCCGCTCAAGCTCTGCATCAAAGGACTGTATGATGTATCGAGTCAAGATTTTTCTAATACGCATATTTTTTTGCCCGATACTATTTTGCGGACTGCGCTTGGATTGCCTTCCAATACTTTCCATCAGATTTTGCTAAGAATCTCCGAACCCAATCAAACCGCGCCTCTCGCCCACGCGCTCAGACTTGCCTTGCCTACCCTACGCATCAAAACTTGGCAAGAAACAGCTCCCGACCTTGCCTACCTGCATACTATTACGAGCTACGTTTTGGGTAGTTTGGTCTTTTTTGTGTTGTGTTTGTGTGCCGTTTTGCAATATATCCTTTGGCGTGGCACGTGGCAGGCAAGGGCGACTGAATGGTCGCGCCTACGCGCATGGGGACTTACCAAAAGCGAACTTTGGTGCGTTTGGGCAGGCGAGTCATTGACTTTGGGTGCTATAGGGCTTGGGCTTGGTTTGCTACTTGGAGGTGGGATACTTTTGTATTTGGGGAATGTGGGCATAGACCTCGCCTACTTTGGCGAGGGCTTGGCGAAGGCTGGCTACAGGCAAGTCGTTTTTCCTGTACTTTGGCAACAAGATTTAGTAAGCCTGCTTTTGTGTATGGGACTTCTGCCTTTTGTGGGGATATTGGCAGGCAAGGGAGGACGTAAAGTATTCCATGTACTGCCCAATAAATCTAAGTAAAGTCGTATTTTTGTAAAATTTTTCAAAGATACTATAAAATGCTTAAGATAGCTTGGTCTGATATATATTTACTTGACTTGCCTGCCGAACACCGCTTCCCGATGGATAAATATCCACTTTTGCGCGAACAGCTACTTTATGAGGGGACTGTAACAGAGGCAAACTTCTTTGAACCTACCCCACTTGCAGAACCTTATATCCTCAATACCCACGCGCGAACCTATTGGGAGAGCCTCCGCGACTTTACTATCTCTGCTAAAGAAATGCGGGCAGTCGGCTTCCCGTTGTCCGAGCAGCTCATAGCGCGTGAGATAGCTATAGCTCAAGGGACTATCATGTGTGCGGAGTTTGCGATACAGCATGGCATAGCATTGAATATAGCAGGCGGGACACACCATGCTTTTACGGACAGGGGCGAAGGCTTCTGCCTTTTGAATGACCTTGCGATAGCCTCCAATTATTTGCTTCAGCACCAAAAAGTGCGTAAAATTTTGATTGTAGATTTAGATGTGCATCAAGGCAATGGCACTGCAGAAGTATGCAGAGAAAACCCGCACATATTCACGTTCAGTATGCATGGCGAGCGTAACTATCCTTTGCGCAAAGAAAAATCGGACTTGGACATTGGGCTACCCGATGGGGCAGAAGATGCTTTGTATTTGAAAGAGCTACAGAATGCCTTGCCTGCCCTGATAGATACGGTTCAGCCTGATTTTGTGTTTTATCAATCGGGAGTAGATGTATTGGCTACTGACAAATTGGGGCGCATTTCGCTCTCACGCGAGGGTTGCAAAATGCGCGACAAGATAGTTTTGCAGGCTTGTAAGGCGCACCGAATTCCGATAGCTATCAGCATGGGCGGTGGTTATTCTCCGCGCCTTGTGGATATAGTAGAAGCCCATGCGAATACTTTTCGGCTGGCGCAAGATTTGTTTTTTTAGAAAATATTTTTGGTTCTTAAAATCAACAACTTAATCATAAAACACCCTTCGTGGTAGGCAAGTCTGTGAACTCAGTGCGGGCGCAGGCAAGTTTGCAGGCTTTTGCCCAGCCTTTGAAAATAGCTTCTATGATATGGTGCGCATTTTTGCCTTCAGCTTTGATGTGCAGTGTGGATTTGCTGTGGTCTGCAAAAGACTTGAAAAAGTGTTCAAAAAGCTCAGTAGGTACATCTCCTACGCGCTCGCGCTGAAAATCGACCTGCCAAACCAAATAACTTCGCCCACTAAAATCTATAGCCACTTGCGCTTGTGCTTCGTCCATCGGTAAGATAAAAAAACCATATCTTTCAATGCCTCTTTTATTACCAAGTGCCTTGGCAAAAGCCTCTCCCAGCGCAATTCCCACATCTTCTACAGTATGGTGTTCGTCTATATGCAGGTCGCCTTGTGCCTCTATCTTAAGGTTTAGTCGGGCGTGTTTGGCAAACTGCTCAATCATGTGGTCAAGAAAATCCAGTCCTGTATTGATTTCATATTTACCCTGTCCTTCCAGCTCAAGGTCTATTTGGATTTGTGTTTCGAGGGTTTTTCGGACTATGGAGGCGTTGCGGTATTGCTTGGCATAGGCTTGTTCCTCGATAGCCAAAAACATATATACTTCTTCCCAATCTGTGGTGATAAGCTCAATGACATTTTCTACAGCAGGGTTCTCAAACGAAAGTTCATGGATAGGATTGTGTATCAGTATGCCTCTTGCGCCTATGTTGTAGGCAAGTTCCATGTCTGTCATTCTGTCGCCTATCACAAAGCTACGTGCAAAATCGTATTCGCCACTTTTTAGGTAAGGCGTGAGCAATCCTGTGCGCGGTTTTCGTGTGGGTGCGTTTTCGTGTGGGAGGCTTTTGTCTATGAGTACATCACGAAAAGCGATGCCTTCATTCGCAAAAGTGCTTAACATTTTGTGGTGTGGAGTCCAAAAATTTTCTTCAGGAAAGCTCTCTGTACCCAATCCATCTTGGTTCGTAACTATCACGAGTTCGTAGGGCAGTTCGCGGGCTATTTTGCCAAGATTGCCAATGACTTTGGGATAAAACTCAAGTTTTTGGAGGCTATCTACCTGAAAATCAATAGGTGGCTCTATTATCAAAGTACCATCTCTATCTATAAGCAAAAGTCTTTTCATGTCTGCTGATGTTCGTTAATTGCTACAAAGCTAAGGTTATTTTGGTAAAATAACAAAAAAGGGCTTTGAAGTTTTTTCTTAAAATTTTTAAAAATCACAAAAAAATCCCTATCATTGTTGCATAATCCACGTACATGAAAGCACAAACCGAATCAGGCAAAACCCTCACTATAGATGACCGCTATGAGATAAAGCGCGGTGGGGAAGGCAAGATACTTACTATCCCCGAACTGCCGAACCAAGTCGCCAAGATTTATCTGAACGCCAACTATCAACACATGAGCAAAGCACAAAAAGATGCCCTTGCCTGCCTTGACGGGACACTTTTTGTCAAACCCCTTGAACTAATTTATGACAAAAAGTCTAATATTTTGGGCTTTACGATGGATTATATACCTGCTGACTTTGTGCCACTTTCGGCTTTTTATAATAAAGGCTACATAGCCACTACAGGCGTATCCCAAGATTTTAAAAAACAAGTGGCTGAAAAAATACTTCAAGGCATACAGACCTCACACAGCCAAGACATTGTCATAGGCGACTTAAGCGGACTGAATATTTTGGTAAATCCACAAACAGACGTAAAATTCATAGATACAGACAGTTACGAAACACCCGTACATACACATTGGGGCGTGCTGTTAGACGAGATACGCGACTATTTTTATCAAGGAAAAGTAAGCAAAGAGAGTGATTATTTTGCGGTGGCGGTGGTATTGTTCAATCTTTTTACGCACTTGCACCCCTTCAAAGGCGTACACAAAGTCATCAAATCAATGGCTGAACGCATGATAAATAAGTTGCCTGTTTTTGCGCAAGACAAGGATTTGATTTTGCCCAAATGCTATGAGCCTATCACAGAACCGAGCTTGCAAGGACAATTTAACGATATTTTCTTGCAGGGCAAGCGGTTTTTGTTACAAGTGGCTTCTCATCACGTACCTACTGCCTTGCCTACCCCTACCTTGCCTGCCCAAACGCTCCAGACCACTCTAAAGTACAAAGAAATCTACAAACTGATAGCAGGCGA
>JAAFJK010000520.1 GCA_013298105.1 Cytophagales bacterium | reverse complement strand
TTTTATTCGCTTGATGCAAGAATTTGCGTAAATCCTTGAAAATTTTTGTAGTTGTCATTGTTTTTTAGTTATTTTGAAAGTGAAAATATCTGCAAAGATAGGCTTTTTCCTTAACTTAATGAGTATGAAGATTTGCATGGCGAAATCAACATTAATTGAGGGCTAAAAAAGCCTACAGGCTTTATACTATCAAATTCACAGCCGAGATTCCTAAAGCTACCACGCCACGTTTAGGGCTTTTTTTGAGGAAAAGAAAAGTTTATATATGTTGCTCAATGTGTTGTTTTACGAATTTGAGCATATCCACGATTTTTTTGAGGGCTTTTTCGTCCGTAGCGTCAAGAGATTTACTGACACTATATTCCTTGCCTACCAACACCACAAAAAAGAAAAGTTGCCCAATGTTATACATTCCGTAAATAGGCAAATTCAGTCCATTATTTTTGGCTTGTGCCGCGAGCATGGCGATTAGCAGTTGTCCGCGTGGGTCAGAAGAAGCCCCACCCCTTGCCCCTCCCCGAAATGGAGGGGAATATAAAGGATTGTATTCATTCAGAAAAAAGAAAGGCGTTTGAGGTCTTTGTTTACCTGTAGCCACCACCATTTCCACCCTGCCACGAAGCGTACAAAGGTTATTTTGCACATCTAACAAATCAGCTTGAAAAGTAGCCTCCATAAAAGTACGGTATTTTCCTTTGCTTTCAAAGTGCATAAGATTGATGAGTGGAATGATAAAAAAGGCTTTCGTATCTTCTTCGTTCCAAAAATTTGCATAATCATTCAAACGCATACACAATTCTTGTGTGATGTCTTGCTCTTTGGTAGAAAGGTCTTGTTGAAACTGTAGCCAAGACTGCATGGCAGGCAAGTTGGCAATGTCAGCAATCCCAAAAGTATGTTCTATTTCTTCAGTTTCCCACTTTTCAAAAGATTTCATGGCGTTTTTTTGAGGCAAAGATACGCTTTTTTGATGTAAGTTCCTAAAAAAAAGCTAACTTTGCTTATCTAAAAATATAGAAATCTCTTAAGCATAAGCTGTGCGCCGAAATATGATAAACGGCACGCAGTAGGCAAGTTTTCTTAAAAAATCTTTGTTAAATCAAGTGTAATGCCTAATTTTTCATCTACTAAAGTTTCGGGAGCGTGAAACATTTTATACTCTTGTGGGGCTGTATAAACGAAAATATTTTGCATATCAGGTACTACCAACCAAGCTGAAAGGACATTATAGAGAAAATAGCCATTCACTTTTTGTAAAATTTCGTGCAAACTTTGTGAAGGCGATATGATTTCTATGGCGCACAAAGGTGGTATGCTTACCTGCACATCATCAATGCCACCTGTAGGCAAGGTATTCACAGCATAAATACTCAAATCAGGCACAAAATCTTGTGGAGCTTGATGCAAGCGCAATGTGAGTTCCGAACAAACTTCATATTGTTTGCTGTATTGCGCATAAAATATACCATTTATGCGGCTTTGGATTTGGGAGTGTAAACGGCTCGGCATGGGTTTATGGCGTTCTATTTCGTAAGCAGTTTTTTCAGCAATGAGTGTTTCCATAAGATTTGATATTTTTTAATCTATAACGCAAAGATACGCTTTTTTGGTGTAAAACCCTAAAAAATCACTACTTTTGCTTACCTAAAACTAAAGTCCATGTATCTCCTTGAAGAAACGCCCGAAGCCCGAGTTATGCGCCAAAATAATACCATATTACAAGCCCAATATTCAGATAAATAAGAAAAGGCAACACCCAACTAATAAGGAAATCTAACAAAAAATTACCCGTCTTTAGTTGTGTTACTTTTTCCTCGTATATTTTCTTCATTTTTTGATAAATTTCAGCTTCCAAGTTATCTTGCTTTAATACAATGCCCAAGTTTTTATAAATATCAAATAAGTAATTGTTTATCAGTGTTTTATAGATAAATTTTACCACACGCTTTGCCAAGCCGTCTTCCCAAGCAGGCAAGATTAGTTTATCCACCAACACCTCGCCTGTAAGTTTTTCATCAGGCGTTGTTTGTATATTTTGTAGCAATGCAGTAGCCAATTTAGACGCAACATCTTCTTTTATAGACTTTTCCAAAAAATGCTCCCAGCAAAGTCGTGCTAAAACAACTAACCCCTTGCGCAAACCCCAAAGCGTATATCCCACAACAGGTAAGGTAAAGAAAACCAAAATGATAACTTCGCTGTAGCCTTTACGTTGTAACTCCAGAACTCCCAAAATCAAATTGGGCAATATTCCTGCAAGCGCATAAAAAGCAAACGTTATAAAACCAACAAGAAAAGCCCAACTGAGCTTTTTTATAAAATCTTCCTGCAAAGTAGTTTTCTTGTTTTCCATTGAGCAAATGTAGGCAAGTTTTCCTAAAAAACTGTTAAAACTCCCTGAAAAACCAAAGAATTTACGAACTTTGGGGCTGTATGGTTATATGGTTGCATTGAATAACACAACCAACCATACAACCATACAACCATACAACCATATAACCATACAACCCATGAGCCTCTCCGACCTTAGTATCCGCAGACCTGTTTTAGCAATAGTTTTTTCGCTTGTCATTGTGCTGTTTGGCGTGGTGGGCTTTTATGGATTGGGAGTGCGCGAATACCCTGTAGTTGACCCACCTGTGATAAGCATCACGACCTTCTACCCAGGGGCTAGTGCAGACGTGATACAGTCGCAAATAACAGAGCCACTCGAACAGCAAATCAATGGCATCAATGGCATCAAAGAAATTTCCTCTACCAGCAGAGAGCAGGTAAGCTCGATTCGAGTGGAATTTAATGTTGAGTCCAATTTGGAAACTGCCGCGAGTGATGTCCGCGATAGGGTAGCAAGGGCGCAAAGGCTACTGCCGAGAGATGTCGACCCGCCTGTAGTAGAAAAAGCAGATGCTTCTTCAGACCCCATTATTTTTATGAATGTGCAGAGCAAGGGGCGCAGTATTTTGGAGGTAAACGAATTGGTGGAAAATGTTATCAAAGAGCGGTTTCAGACCATTTCAGGCGTGGGTTTTGTGCGGATTTTTGGCGAAAAAAAGCCCGCGATGCGTATTTGGCTTAATCCTCCCAAAATGGCGGCATTGGGCATCACACCCGCAGACATACAAAATGCAGTAGCACGTGAAAACGTAGAACTTCCATCAGGGCGCGTAGAAGGTGCAAAAACCGAACTTACCGTAAAAACAGCAGGTTTGCTTGCTACTCCTGAGCAATTTAACAATTTGGTTATCAAAGAAATAGACAATGTAGTGGTGCGTTTGCGCGACATAGGGCAGGCAGAAATAGGCGCGGAAAGTGAGCGAACTTCCCTCAAGCGCGATGGCGTGTATGCTATAGGCGTATCTGTTACAGCACAACCGGGTGCAAATGCAGTAGCGATTGCAGATGAATTTTACAAACGCTTCAGGCAAGTCAAAAAAGAACTTCCTGCTGATGTTTCGCTTGAAATTGGCTATGATTTCACAACCTTTGTCCGCAAATCTATCAAAGAAGTGCAAGAAACGTTGGTTATTGCGTTTGTGTTGGTGGTGGCGATAATTTTCTTGTTTTTGCGCGATTGGCGTTCTACGCTTATTCCTGTGATGGCGATTCCTGTGTCTATCATTTCAGGATTTTTTATTATGTATGTAGCAGGTTTTTCTATCAATATCTTGACTTTGGTGGCGATAATTTTGGCGGTGGGTTTGGTATGTGATGATGCTATAGTGGTCTTAGAAAATATTTATGCCAAAATAGAAGATGGAATGTCGCCTCTGCAAGCCGCCTTTTCGGGTTCGAGAGAGATTTATTTTGCCGTAATTTCTACTACCATTACCCTTGCGGCGGTGTTCTTGCCTGTGATGTTTTTGCAAGGGTTGGTAGGAAGATTGTTTGTAGAATTTGGGGTAGTGTTGGCGGGTACAGTGTTGGTTTCGGCATTTGTCGCGCTTACGCTTAGTCCTATGATGAGTGCTTACCTACTGAAACACCACACCAAACCGAATTGGTTTTACCGCGTTACAGAACCATTTTTTGTATGGCTTACAGAAAGTTATAGAAGTTCGCTCACGAACTTCATGGCAAATCGTTGGTTGGTTTTCCCTTTGATGGGAAGCATTTTTTATTTGGTCTATGTGC
>JAAFJK010000457.1 GCA_013298105.1 Cytophagales bacterium | reverse complement strand
TACCCAAACAGGTTCTTACTATGTCGTGGTTACAGAAGGTGCGTGTTCGGCTACTTCCAATTTGTTCCCTTTTACGAGCATCACAGGGGTAGAAAGTTTTGATATTTCGCACCAAATCAAACTCTATCCGAACCCCTCCAAAGCGCAAGAAGTCCAACTTCAGATAGAAAACGATTTACTAACGGCAGGCGAGATAACGCTCTTTGACCAATATGGCGCGGTACGCAGGCAAGTTAAAATCAAAAAAGATGCGTATGATTGGCATTATAAACTTTCCTTGCTGGGACTACCTTCGGGTATGTATCTCATAGAAGTCCGCTATGGCAAATATGCAGGCAAGCAAAGACTCATAGTGATAGATTAGATTGTTACAAAAAACAGCCCTGCTACTATCTGGAGTGGGGCTGTTTTATTTTGTTTCTCCGCAAACATTTTTCAGATAGTTTGTGTATATTATCTGAAACAAATCATACATCAAAAATCAAAAAAACCAAATGCGTTATTTTTTTCTTATTTTTTTCAATTTTTTCTTAGCCCTTCAAGGATTTACTCAAGCTACTTTGACAGGCAAAGTACAGGATAAAAATGGTACACCGCTCTCTTTTGCGGGGGTAGTCGTGAATGGTACTTCCAAAGGCACTACCACCAATACTGAAGGCGTTTATGCACTGAACTTGCCTGCGGGCAGTTATCAGATGGCTTTTCAGTACATTGGCTACAAAAGCCAAGCCATCAATGTCCAAGTCAATGCCCCCACGACCACGCTGAATGTAGTGCTGGAAGAAGAAACAAGTACCTTGCAAGAAATTGCTTTGGGTGCGGAAGACCCCGCCTATCAGATTATCCGCAATGCACAAGCGAAACGAAAATATTACCTCGAAGATGAGTACAAGAGCTACAAATGCAAAGCCTACACCAAAATATTCGAAGAAGCAGATGGCACAGGAGGCACTATTTCGCTTTTTGGGGCAAGTCGCGACATTGAAAAGGGTATTTTTTATCTTTCTGAAACTGTCAGTGAAATAAATTTTGAACAGCCCAAGTCTTTCCAAGAAAAGGTACTCGCTTCCAAAATCAGCGGCGATACGGCAGGATTCAGCTACAATCGTGCAAATTGGATAAACTTTTATAGAAATAAGCCCTTCACTGCCAATGGACTCGAATTTGTTTCGCCCATTGCCCAAAATTCAATGGATTACTACAGGTTCAGCCTCGAAGGAAGTACACAAGAAGGCGACCTTTTGGTACACAAAATAGAAATCATACCCAAAAACAACAACTCAGTAGCGTTCAAAGGATTCATTTATATAGTTGATGAAACGTGGCGCATACACAGCGTAGAGGCTTATGTCCCCAAAGGCAATGTGCCTGCTTTTGATTCTATCAACATTCGCCAAATATATACGCCCGTTACGAACAACCCCAAAGGCGTGTGGCTCTCTCTTTCGCTTACATTTTATTTCAAATTGGGCATCATGGGCGCAAGAGGTTACTATCACGCGCTTACCTCTGACTATGAATTGAACCCAACCTTTCCTCCCAACTTTTTTGGAGGCAAGGTCTATGAGTTCACAGATGGCGCAAACCGCCAAAAAGAAAATGCGTGGGAGGCACTCCGACCTATCCCACTTACGACTGCCGAAATAGAAGATTACAAGTTCAAAACAACTTTACAAGCCAATACCGCCAAACCTGCCGTAAAAGACTCTATACTCGAAGTCCGTAATAAAGTCAAACTCAGGCACATACTTTTTTTGGGTGTGCGCCTTGAGAATCCTTTTGCTAAAAAATCTTGGCGTATCTCCTCGCTGATAGAAACCATCAATTTCAATACAGTAGAGGGTTTTGTAGTCCACCCTTTTATTACTTACGAAAAAACTTTTGCCAACCATACGCGCCTTACGCTTACGCCTACAGTTCGCTATGGGTTTTCGAATGGACGTTTTCAGGCAAAGGGGCAGGCAAGTTATCTGTATGCGCCCAAGCATTTGGGGCTTTTGGAGGTAGAGGGAGGCAAGTACATCTCACAATACAACGAAACAAACCCCATATTTCCGCCCATCAATACTTTTTATACCATTTTCATAGAACAAAACTTTATGAAAATTTATGAAAAGACTTTTGCCAAAATTAAGCATGAATACGAACTTGTGAATGGTTTGAAGTGGACACTTTCAGGAGAGTGGGCAGATAGGTGCAATCTTGAAAACATCATCATAGAGCCAATAGTGCGAAATAAAAACAGCGAATTTACACCCAACTTGCCTGCCCACATAGAAGCTGGCAAACGCGAAAATGTATTCAACAATCACCAAACATTCACAGCAGAAGCACAACTGAGCTTTACACCTGCACAAAAATACCTCGCACGCCCAGAGTCAAAAATCATACAAGGCAGTCGCTTGCCTACCTTCACGCTCCGCTATACGCGCGGTATGCTACAAAGCGACTTTGATGCACTTCGCTTTCAGGTACGTGATACGTGGGACTGGGGCGTATTTGGAGATGGTGGATTTGCGGTAGAGGCAGGCAAGTTTTTGAATAATCGGACAGTATTTTTTGCTGATTTTCAACACTTTAGAGGCAATCAAGTGCTGGTAGTACAAAATGGAAGTACGGCTTTTCAGCTCTTGGATTATTATACATTCAGCCAAACAAAAGACTATGTGCAGGTGCATTGGAAGCACGACTTCAAAGGCTGGCTAACCAATAAAATTAGTTTTTTGAAGAAAAATCAAACCTCGCTTGTGCTGGGTGTGAACTACTTATATACTGACCTTTCGGGCAATTATGTAGAAGCAGGCATAGGCATCAATCGCCTGTTTAAGTTTTTGCGGGTAGATTGGTGGAATGCCTTTACTGAACGCGGACACGCACAGCAAGGTTTTCGAATAAGTACGCCATTCTAAGGAACGAGTAAAAAATAACTTGAGAATATTTAGCCACGCTGTAAGCGTCTGTTATTGAGCTTTTACGCGATTAGGCAATACCAACAGACGCTTACAGCGTGGCTTTGCGTGAGTGAAATTATCATGTTATTTTATTTTCATTCCTAATTTTACACAAAAATTCAGACTACTATACAATTTGTCATTTCGTATTTTTTATTTTTAACGTTGTCAATGGTCGAAGACCTTGACAATCGTACAAAAAAAGAAAAATAGTTTTATATTTTTTTCCAGACCACTGTACAATTTCATTTTGTTATTGGGCTGTAAGTGTTTGTTGTCCCACCAAACGTTATTTTGTACACAAATTCAAAATTGTGCAGTAGTCTGATAAAATTCATAAACCAAAATCGCGCTTCATCTGTCGGTAGGCTATGATTCCACTCAATACCACGCCTGGTATGCCCTGTCCAGGATAAGCGGTATCGCCACAAAGATACGCACCTTTGCCATCTATGCGCGTGGGAGGCATTTGCCAAGGCTTGATGTGCTTGAACTGAGGATAACCGCCCACAAAACCATATTTTCGCCCTGTCCATTTTGCCCAAGATTTTTGGGCAGAGGAGTGTGTATAAGCTATATCTTCGCGTTTTAAAAATCCTTTTTGTTCCAAAATATTGATGATATAGTCTTCTATTGGCTTTTTGTCTGCTATAGTGCGCATTTCAGGGTGATGCAAATGTGTACTTACAGAGGCAACAGTATAGCCCGCTTCATCACTTCGAGTCGTATCCGTTGGGTGGCTTAGGCTCAAAAAAATACTATCAGACTCTACAACAGGCAAGGGCTGGGGCAAATGAATCTGATGATGTATGATGGACTGTTGCGTGGGTTGGTTTTTGAAGGCTATGCCAAGCTGAAAAGCCGAATTGAGGCTTTCAGAAGTCAATATTTTCGGCTTCCAGTACGCCTCATGCTTGCCTGCATACAGCTCAAGCAGGTTGTTGATAGGAATGCCCGACACCAAAAAGCGTGAACTGTAACAGCCTTTGGAGGTTTGGACAATGTACTTGCCTGCCTCGCGGCGTATATGCTGGACAGTTTCGCGGAGGTGTACGGGTGCGCCCTTTGCCTGTAGGTAGGCAAGGAAAGGATTTACGAGATTGAAAAGTCCGCCATGCACATAATAATTGCTGTAATTCGTATAGCAGAGCGCGGTCGCCCCAAATAGCAGATTGACCTCTTTTGCATGGTTTTGGGCAGTTATCAGCAGTTGCTCATTCACAAAATCCACAAAATTTTGATGTTCGTGCAAATCATATTTACGCAAAAGCCAATCCACTGTATAAAAAGCGTACCTTGCAAAATACAGTTGCTCAAGATTCGTATGTGTAGCGCAATGCCATAAGTCTGCTAAACGAGTAGGCGGAAAAGCCGTTTGCTTCAGCGAAGTCCGCCACACAAATTGGCTCACTTTGTAGCAAAACTCCCAAAAAGGACGTTGATTTTTTTTTCCAAATACGCGCTCTGCCTCCGCTATCCACGCCTGAAGGTCGTGGTAGCGTGTCAGTATTTGCCCATCGCGGAGGTGGACTTGCATCGGCACTTCTAAGCGGAGGGCAGGCAAGTCAATCCCGAGCTTGCCTACCAACCAATGCAAAGGCATACCTTCGTCCAGCCCTACTACCGTAGTCGCACCACTTTCAAAAACAAAGCCTTTGCGCCAATACGAAGTAGTGCAACCTCCTGCCAGATAGTTTTGCTCTAATACGAGGCATTTTTGTCCTTCTTGCGCCAGCAGGCAAGCTGTAGTAAGTGCGCCCATACCTGTACCTATGATAATAGTGTCATGA
>JAAFJK010000168.1 GCA_013298105.1 Cytophagales bacterium | reverse complement strand
CCTCACGATTGGACATATAGGCAATTATGCTGTAGAGGCGTGCAAAGCATTGGAGAAAAAAGGTTTGCGTCCTGCACATTATGATATGCGCTTCGTAAAACCTTTAGACGAAGCTATGCTACACGAAATTTGCCAAAAATTCGATAAGGTCATTACTATAGAAGATGGTTGTGTGCAAGGCGGTTTTGGCAGTGCGGTTTTGGAATGGATTGCAGACCATGATTATACCACTCGCGTAAAACGTTTGGGTACGCCAGACCGCGTAGTAGAACATGGCTCTCAGCTCGAACTCCACCGCGAATGTGGCTTTGCTCCTGAACAAATCGCGCAAGAAGTAGAGAAAATGTGGGTAGGTAAGGCGGTTTTGGTTTAGCCCGCATTAGATATTCCACTTCTTAACTAAGATATTCCACTTCTTTAAGAAGTGGAATATCTAATCAGAAAGTGAAATCTCTAACCACAAAATTTCATTCTTAACCAACTAAGATATTCCACTTCTTTAAGAAGTGGAATATCTACTCTAACCCAAGATTTAAATTTAACTTTCAACTCAAAATGAATAATTTGTTTATTCCTTTACAAGCAGGAACGTTCTACCATATATACAATCGTGGCAATAACAAAGAAAATATTTTCTATAAAGCAGAAAATTACAACTATTTTTTAAGACAATATGATGCTTATTTATCAGATTATGTAGAAACGTATTGTTATTGTTTGTTATCCAATCACTTTCATTTGCTTATAAGAGTAAAAGACCAAATTTCTCCCTTACCTGTTGGTAAAAAAATCTATACCTTGCCTAATCAAGTTGTGAGTGAACAATTCAGACGTTTTTTTACTTCTTATGCGAAAGCTATCAACAAACAAGAAAACAGAACAGGCAGTTTATTTCAAAAAAACTTCAAAAGAAAAGAAGTTACAAGTGGTACTTATTTTGACAATTTAGTGAATTACATTCATACAAATCCTGTAAAACATGGGATTTGGGACGATTTCAGGACTTATCCACATAGTTCTTACCAAAGAATGTTGTGGGATACACCTTCCAAACTTTTCAAAACAACTGTGTTGCAATGGTTTGGTTCATCTGAAAGTTACACTACATTCCATAGTGAAAATAGCGATTTTGACAACATAAAAGACTTGATTATAGAAGATGAGTAGATATTTGTCAAGATGTTCCACTTCTTTGAAAAGTGGAATATCTATTTGCGGTTTGTTTGTTCTTTGTTTGCTATTTATCTTACCTGCCCACGCGCAAAAGAAGAAAAAGAACTTGCCTGCGGAGGCAAAAGTAGAAGTGCCAAATGGCGTTTGGATTGATACTTTGAGGCTTTTCGCTGACATGACTGAAATAGCTAATATCCATTATTTAGAATACTGTAAGTGGGTAGGTGAAAATGAACCTGAAAAATATACGGCTTGCCTGCCTGATACTACAGTTTGGTTTGATATAGATGAGTATGCAGACAGTTATGTAGCCAACTATTTTAGTTATTCTGGTTTTAAGTTTTTCCCTGTGATGGGCATCACAAAACAACAAGCAGAAAATTATGCGCAATGGCGTTCTAAAATCGTAACAGAAGCCTACAACAAGAAAAATAAAGGATTAGCAAAAGACTATGTGATAGAAATTATCTATCGCTTGCCTACTGAAAAAGAATGGGTTATTTTTGCTTCATATCCTCCAAAAAAGGTATATGACTTTAAATTTTTCAAAGAAAATGGATACATCAAAATGACTAAAAGACAAAAAAAAGAAATAGAAAATAAATTTAAAAATGAATATGTTAATTGCAAAACACCTTATGATAGCATTAGATACGAGAAGCAATTAGAAAAGTATGGGATTCGCCACAACAAATATTATAGAATTGGACTTTATAGAATTAGCGAATATATTTTTGAATACTACCCCAATCAATACAACCTCTACAACACCATAGGCAACGTAGCCGAAATGGTACAAGAAGAAGGCATAGCCAAAGGTGGAAGTTGGTTTCATACTTTGGAGGAGTCGGCTATCAAAGAACGCCAAACTTATACAAAACCTACCGCGTGGCTCGGCTTTCGCTGTGTCGCTACCGTGAAACTCACGCCCAAGAAAAAATAAACCAAAAATGCTCGACATCGTCCTTGACATGGAAACACAAGACCCTGACGACTACCTCACGTTGTTGTTGTTGTTGGGGCATACGCAGGTAAGGCTGAAAGCTGTTACGATTACGCCCGGTTCGCCTTATCAAGTAGGTTTGGTAAGACGAACCTTAGCTATGTTTGGGCGCGATATACCTGTGGGCGCGTACAACCTACAGCACCTCAAAACTTGTGTATCGACTTGGCACGAAAAAGTGTATGATACTATTACACCCTCCGAGCAAGCAAGAGCTGAAAAACGTAGGCAAGGCATTAGACTTACCTGCCTTCCGCTTAGGTTGTTTGGTGGCGCAAGGCGGTTTTGCAGGCGAGGGCGTAGTGCCTACTGAATTACAATTAGAAAAATTCAAAGGAAAACTTACCTGCCCTACTTTCAATTTGAATGGAGATGTGCCTTCGGCTTTCAAAGTCTTGGCGACTGACCAAATAGGGACGCGCTATTTTGTGTCCAAAAACGTATGTCATGGCGTATATTACGACTCCGCTATGCACACAGAGGTAGGCAAGTTGCTTGAAAAGTCCCAATCCATGCGCATGATTTACAAAGGTATGAAGGCTTACCTGCAAGACAAGGCAGAAGGCAAAAAAATGCACGACCCTTTGGCGGCTTGTTGTGCCATAGATAGAAGCATTGGCGAATGGGCAGAAGTAGAGTTATTCAGACAAAAAGGCGAATGGGGTTCAAGGCTTGCCGAAAATACTCGCACTTGGATTATCACGCGCTATGACCACCAGAAATTTATACAAACTTTTACGGATTGCTGATGCGCCTTGCCTGCCCGCGTGGGTAGGCAAGGTTTTCTACTTTTAAATATGACAGAGAAACAGTATGAATTTTAAAACCTGCTACACCTTTTGGAGAGCAGAGAAGAAGCTAAAAATGCTCGACATCGTTCTTGACATGAATTACAATTAGAAAAATAAAAAATTAGTACAAATATACAAAAAAAAATAAGCAAGTCATGATTGTTTTGCACTTTCGCCCAAAAAACACGAACTTTGCACTTTCAAAATAAAAACACCTATTGTTTGTGTTCCACAAACAATGGCGGGCAGGCAAGCACCTTGCCTGCGTTGCAACCCACTTACCTCAACCCCTGCACTTATAAAATGGCTCGCCAGAAAAAAAAAGATACAGAAAATATAGACGCAAAACGTAAAATCAAGCGCGGAGATTTTCAAAAAGCACTCAAAATATACAGTTTTGTATTGCCCTACAAATGG
>JAAFJK010000474.1:401-4529 GCA_013298105.1 Cytophagales bacterium | reverse complement strand
TCTTACAAGGACTTTGTATCGGCTCAAGTTACTGAACATATAGGCGTATGTTTCGTTTGGCTTGATTTCTTCGCCTTTGATGGCTACGAATTTATCTTTTTTTGCACCTTGTGCCAAAATCTCAAAAGAGGAGTTTTGGGCAGAAGCGGTAGAGGCAGTAGCGAACACGACGAACAGGAAGCCAGCGCAGGCAAGGAGAATGTGAGTGAATTTCATACACTTGTAAGATTTAAAGCGTTTACGAATTGATTTGCAAAGAAACATAAAATTATTTAAAATTGCAAAACATTTGCAAATCAAATGGTTTATTTTTTAATTACGTCCCTAATCAACTATTTTTCTTATGCGTTTTTGGCTCTTTTTAGGCTTAGTATGTACCACATTGGCAGGCTGCATACAAGGCTATGACCTTACTATCAACTACCGCAATCGTTTTTTTGAAAGATTGAAGTCTTTTGAGCATAAACGCGCCCAAATCAAAAGCTCTTTTAACCTCGTATTCGAAACGCTCGAGATGAAACTCCAAAGCCCTGAACCCAATTTTAGAAATATCGCTTGGGAGTGGGACTCGCGTATGCGCTCGCTGGAGCGTCAGGTACAAGACCTCGAAGCCGAACTTGTCAAAATGGATACACTCGCTAATTTTTTTTATAAACAACTCCGCGACATCAGCCTAAAAATAACAGACTCTACCATGAGAGTTCGTGAAAAATTAGCCACCAAAAACCACGAAACAGAGTGGAGAAATTGGAGAGCGTATGCGCGAAGGAACATGGAAAGAACCAAAAATGCTATCCTTATGGGCAAAGATGCGCACAAAGTCTTTGTAGCCTCTGGCATACGCACCAAGCGAACTGCGGCACTGAAGGCTACCCGCGAAGTACGGCAAGCCCTGTTCGCAAGTATGCGAAGGCTGGAGCGTTTCTCGAATGCAGTGCAGTTGCTTACTTCACTCGAGCAAGAAAATCTGATACCCGAAGAAATCCGCAAAATGGAAGTCCGCAGGGAAAGTATTGTAAAAAGACTTCATCAAATTGCCAAAACAATGGAAGGGCAACTAAACGATAAAGGCAGAGAGTTGCAAGAAATATCTTGGAAATGGGAAAGCAAATATGCAGATATGCGCTATGATTTGGAGTCGCTCTCTGATGATTTTGAGAATCTAAAACTCCTTACCAAAAATTATTATGACAAAAGTTTTTTCCAAATGGAAAAAATCGTAAACAAAAATATACGCGAGCAGGAAGATGAGGCACAAAAAGCCCACGAAGCAAAATTAGAAAAAATCTATGCCAAAGTAGCACAAATCCGAAAAACTATAGTCCAAGATTTCCGATTCTCAGACGATACTTACCTCGTACTCATCAACTCCGCCAGACGCAGAGAAGTAGGCAAAGCCATAGAAAGCCTCAAACAAATCCGTACAAAAATTGCCAATTCACTCATAGACCTCAGAGATACGCTCAAAGAACTCCGAATTTTGTTCACTCCCGAAAAAAATAGTCCAAAAACTTTAAAATGATACAGTTTGTAAATAGCTTTGTGGAGTCATTTTTTGCATACTTATTACTCTTATCATGAAATTAGAAGAAATTTTACTCAACTGTGTCATTGTAGATGATGACGAGATGTCGCGGAGTATGCTCACGCACCTTGTCAAAAAAGTAGAAGGGCTAAATCTTACCAACACTTGCTCAAGTGCGATGGAAGCCTTCAACCTTATCCAAAATGATGCAGACATAGATTTGCTCTTTTTGGACATAGAAATGCCCAATATGTCAGGGCTGGAGCTTATCCAACTCCTTGAGAAAAGACATATCTATGTCATTCTCACGACCAGCCAAGAACAATACGCACTCGAAGCATTCGAGCATGACGTAACGGACTATATCGTCAAGCCCGTAAATCAAGCCAGACTCCTCAAAGCCGTAACCAAAGTGCGCGAAAAAATAAGTAGCGAACTTGGACAACCTCAAGACCTACCGTTCCTTTTTGTACGCTCAAATTACAAAATTGTAAAACTCGAACCTGCCGAAATCATGTACATAGAAGCACTTTCAGACTATGTCATATTTCACACAGATAGGCAAAAACACATAGTTCATACGACTATGAAAAACCTCGAAGAACGCCTCAGCAAGTTCAAAGGATTCATAAGAATCCATCGTTCTTTTATAATCAATGCCTATCACTTGGATTCGGTACAAGATTTGAATATAAATATAAAAGACAAACAGATACCTGTAGGGCGGTCTTATAGGGCAAAACTTATCGAGATACTAAACGTTTTATAAGACCTTGCCTGCCCGACTGTACTATGCGGGTAGGCAAGGTAAGGCAATATATCCCGCCACCTGATGCAAATACTAAAAAGCTACCCACTTATACCCGCGCTGTTCTTCATACTCTTTGCTTGGAGTATTTTACATTTTTTTACACCTTTCAAACCTGCTCTAAAGGCACAAACAGCTATGGACGATTCGCCTGCTATATGGCAAAATGAGGACTCCCTCCATGTATGGCAACTCAAAATCACCGAAAAACATATCCATTTTCAGGAAAATCCGCAAGGCGTGTTGCAAGTTTATACTTATCACACCCTTCAAAAACCTGTCCTTACCTACGAAGGCATCAGCACGACACGCAAAAGTCATATTAAGATTTTTGTCCTTCCTGAAAAGAAAGGCAAAAAATCTGAAGTCATTATTTTGCAAGACGAAAAACCATTTTATGGTTTTCTGCAAAAGAAGCAATAAAGCTATAATTTTCTCGTTTATTGTGGGGAATAGGAAGAAAATAACACCATTTTTTTATTTGTTATTTTCATTTTTTTTCTTGCTCAATAGGACAAAGTTTTAAACTCCATCCTACTGAGCAAGGAAAAGAAATGACTTGATTTAATTCTCATTCCTAATTGGACTTAATCAAAATAAAGACATGAAAAAAATAAGCACACTTTGGGTGGGTATATGGCTCATGTGCAGTACGGCTTTGTACGCACAACAGTTTGAAATGGGTATGGAGTTTGATGATGAGAACTATGCCAAAGCCGAACGCAAAATGACCTTGCTTACGCGCGACTACAGAGGCTTGGCTCCCCAAACTTCGCTCAGGGCATTTGTCCCCAATGTACTGAATCAGACAGGCGGTACTTGTGTGGGCTGGTCGACTACCTATTATGGGCGCACGCTCCTCGAAGCCAAAGGACAAAGCCAAAAGGATAAAATGACCATATCCAACAATGCGTTTTCGCCTCTCTTTACTTATACGCTTATCAAAAATCATGTAGGTTGTGAGCAAGGCACTTCTATCTATCACGCCCTAAAGCTCATGACAGAGCAGGGAAGTGTGCGAAAATCAGACTTTGACATTACTTGCCCAAGTAGTGTCCCCGAAAATATCAAACAAAAAGCTCCCGCCTACAAAATCAAAGCCTTTGCCACACTTTTTGAGGCAAATGAAAGCATAGATTTTAAGAAAAATGCCATGAAAAAATCTCTCCTGAACGGCAATCCTATCATTATTGGTATGAAATGTCCCCAGTCTTTTCATGGTGCAAAAGACCTTTGGACACCTACTGAAGACCCCAATGCGGACTTTGGCGGACACGCCATGTGTGTGATAGGTTATGATGACAATAAATATGGAGGCGCATTTGAGATTGTAAATAGCTGGGGAACTTGGTGGGGAAATCAGGGCTATGTGTGGATAAAGTATAGCGACTTTTTTGACTTTACAAAATATGCCTACGAAATGATTGCCTTTCCTACCGAAAAGCCTAACAACCAGCCCGATATGGCAGGCGAGATAGCTTTTAGGCTCTCTACAGGCAGTGATATGCAGGCAAGTTATGTGGCGCAAAAAGGCAACGTGGGCTATTACAAAGTCAATCAACCCTACAGCTCAGGCACACAATTCAGGATTATGATTTCAAACAATGAACCTGCTTTTGTGTATGCTTTTGGCTCTGACCTTACGAACGAAGTTTTTACTATTTTTCCACACAAAGAAGGCATCAGTGCCGCGCTGAATTATGCAGGCAATAATATCGCCCTTCCAAGCGAAAAACACTTCGTGCGCATGAATCAAACGGTAGGCAAGGACTTCATGTGTGTCCTTTACTCAAAA
>JAAFJK010000474.1:0-391 GCA_013298105.1 Cytophagales bacterium | reverse complement strand
CGACATAGAAGACATCAAACAGCGCGTAGCAAACGAAAGTGGTACATTCTCACAAAAAGTTCAAAAAGTTTTGGGCAATGATTTGGTGCTTTTGACAAATACACAATTCCAAAACAATCAAATGAAATTCAGTGCCAAAAGTGCAGGCAAGTCGACAGTTGCGTTGATGGTAGAAATCGTGCATGAATAATTTTAGATACAAAATTAAAAAACTTGCCTGCCCCACGTGCTGTGGGCAGGCAAGTTTTTTTTGGTTTGTAAGAACACGAAAGTTGGTTGTCTGACAATTTTGAGGTAGCTTTTTTTTGCTCAATAGGATAGGGTTTTAAACCCTATCCTATTGAGCAAAAAAGGCGTTTCTTAAATTACTAACTTGCTCAAAAAATGCTTC
>JAAFJK010000160.1 GCA_013298105.1 Cytophagales bacterium | reverse complement strand
ATTTAACATTTATCAGGAGGCAAGATTACTGGGAACAATTTTTTGGAAAAGATGATAAATGTTAAATGTTCCCTGATAAATGTTTCCTGATAAATGTTCCGCAAAGTTATTACTTTTTTTCTGTAACTTCCAAATGATTGTTAAAAAATAAATCATTTGCACCTTAATAAACCATAGCAGAGTTAAAAAGTTAAATTATTTAACTTTTTAACTCTGCTATGGTTTAATAATCAAAGTTTTGTGTCAAAGCTCCAAAAGTGGTATGCATTGGAAGTTGAATGATACTTGTGAGGCGAACTCCATACCGCTATCGAGTGTATCTGTATCCTCATTTTTGTAATACCACTCTACATACACCTTGCCTCCCTGCTGATGATAGGCTTCTAAGAGCTTGAATATTTCAAAAAAACGTCTTGAAGTGCTTGTATTGAAGTAAGTCATGCAAAATTCGGCTTCAAGTTTGCGGGTAGGCTTCATAGCAATGAATGTACTCAATTTATGCAATATAGGCTCGAACACCTCCACAGCGTACTCATAGTAAGAGTCGCCTTCAATACGTAAAAAACCAGCTTGCTCGTCAAAGGTAATTTGCGGTACATCGTCCGCATTGGAAGTTTGAGTATTTTTTGTATCTGCCATGATGCCCTGTATTTGGCGCAAAGTTAGGAAATCTTTTATTAAAATCGAGTTTATGCGTATTTTTGAGAAAAAACTTTTATTTTTGCAAATATACCTATTCAAACGCTTATATTATGTCTGAACAAAACCAACTTACGTCTTACACTCATTGGCTTGGCTTAAAAACACTCCAAAGCAAGATATTTTTACTCATTGGCTTTTTTCTTATGGCATTTTTGCTCATCATTGTGATAGTTTTTTATGAAAATAGACTTACCATAGCCATCAATCGCAAAGGGGTAGATGTAAATGCTCCTTCTACCATCAATGCTTTAGAACTTACCTCCCAAGTACGAGAAAGTCAAAAAAACTTGTATGAATATGTCGGAAATCCACAAAACGACATTCTCTTAAGAGCTGATTCTATTTGGACAAACCACATAGAGCCTACTATTCAAAAACTTGTGTTGCTCAAGCCCAAACTTGCCTCCCAAGCAGACCAACGCATCATAGATAGCGTCCAAGCCTCTATCTCTGCCCTCAGACAAGCGCAACGCAATACCATGAAAGTCTATAAAGAACAGATGAACATATCTTTTGAGTTTCAAAAAAAAGATTCCCTCAACGCACTTTATCAAAGCCTTTTTGCAGAAAAACAAGCGCGTGCCTTAGCCAACAGTGTGTATCAAAAACAAGTAGAGCCTATCGGCAACCATTTACAACGACTACTGAATAGGTTTGTCCAAAGACAACAAAAAGTGCTTACCCAAAATTTTGACTCTCTCGAAACCTCCGTACAAGTCATGGACGTGAGTGTGTTGGTTATCAGCTTATTAGTCGCTTTTTTGGGTGTGGTACTTGGATATGCCGTAGTAAATAACCTCCAAAAGTCAATCTCCAAACCCACTCGAATCATGGAGCGGCTCGCAAAAGGCGAACTCCCTCCTCAAATCACAGAGACGCAAGATGAGTTCAATGACATCACACAAGCCTGCAATGAATTGGTAATGATTTTGAAAAAAGCAGGCGATTTTGCCTTAGAAATAGGCAACGGAAATCTTAAATCTGACTTTCAACCCATCAGCGAAAAAGATATTTTGGGCAACTCACTGGTTCAGATGCGCCAAAGGCTCAAGATAGTAACCGAAGATGACAAACGCCGAAGTTGGGCTACTGAAGGCTACGCACTCTTGGGGGATATTATCCGAAAAGATAGCAACAACTTGCAACTGCTTTGTGATAATGTACTTACGGCACTCATAGAATATACAGGAGCTATACAAGGAGGCATATTCATTTATCAACAAACTGAAAAAGAGCAATATCTTGAATTGAAAGCAAGCTATGCCTACAACAGAAAAAAATACAATCAAAAGAAAATAAAACTACACGAGGATTATGCCGAAACACTCTTGGGGCAAGCCTTCCTTGAGCAAGAAAAAATATACATGACTCACTTGCCCGAAGGATACCCCGCCATTACCTCTGGTTTGGGCGAAACCACGCCTTCTGCGCTCCTTATCACACCCCTGAAGACTAATCAACGTAAAGAGGGTGTATTAGAAATAATTGCGCTCAAAGCATTTCAACCGCATGAGATAGAATTTATAGAACGTATCAGTGAAACTATAGGCGTAGCCATCACAAGTGTCATGGCAAATGTCCAGAATATACATCTCTTGAAGGAGTCGCAAGTACAAAGTGAAACTATGCAGTCCCAAGAACAAGAAATGCGCAAAAACCTTGAAAATATGCACCATATACAAGCGCAAATGCACCAAATGCAAGATGAGCTACAAGCCAAAGAAGCCAATCTATCCGCACTCATAAATAGTACAGACGAATCATTGATAGCCATCAATACCAACTATATCATTTTAGCCATCAATGAAGAAGTTAAAAATAGATATAAAAACACCGCACAAGAAGGCATAGAGGTAGGCAAGAACGTTTTAGACCATCTTGGAACTGTACGCGATGAGTGGAAAGAACGCTACGACCGCGCATTCAAAGGCGAAAAATACGATTTTATCAAAAAAACCGCCCTCGATGGCAAAAATTCGTACAGACACTACTTTGTATCACCCATCAAAAATCAACAAGGGCAAGTCGTGGGTGCTTCTGTATTCTCAAGGGACATCAGCAAAGAGAAAAACCTTGACGAAGCGCAAGCCCACCAAATAGAAGCACTACAACAAGAAATAGCACTTTATGAAAAATTGGGCGCACATATTGTATTGGATTGGCAAGGCAATATCGTCAAAATAGACCAAAGCATAGCCCAAAAAGCAGGCTATAACTCCTCCGAGCTGGTAGGCAAGGCGGCTAATAGCTTAGGCGAGCGGGTAGGCAAGTTGCAAAAAAGCCCTTATTGGCAAGGCGAAGAAGTAGAAGTCATTGCCAAAGATGGACAAAAAGTCATGTTTATGGCTCAGCGTGTCCGCAGGCAAGAGGCGGTAGATAAGCAAATCCACTATTTGTTTTTTCCTCTAATTTTTGAAAGCCCTATCTCTGAACGTGGGTAGGAGCGAAGTTTGAAATAAGGAAATAAAATAACATGATAATTTTACTCACGCGAAGCCACGCTGTAAGCGTCTGTTGGTATTGCTTAACCGCGTAAAAGCTCGATAACAGATGCTTACAGCGTGGCTAAATATTCTCAAGTTATTTTTTACTCGTTCCTAAGAACCAGAAAAAAAGTATGAACTACTTTTTAAAGTATATGTAAAGATATCCAAAGAACCAGCTATATCCCTATTCCCAAAAATAAAAATTCAAAACTATGTGGTGTTCTTGCATCAAATAAATAGCTATAGCGTCCACCTATCTCAAGCTCAAGCAGACGT
>JAAFJK010000668.1 GCA_013298105.1 Cytophagales bacterium | reverse complement strand
TGTGTCAAATGGCACAGGGGGGCTACGAAGCAGGAAGTGAACATCAAATGTATAAGTTTGTATAAGTTTTACGTAGCGGAGAAAACACCTAATTTAGCGGTTGGGTAGGCAAGTTTAACTTAATTTCTTATAAAAACTCTCCTTTATGAATGACTTGCACGTTACTTTGATTCAAACGCCCTTGCATTGGCAAAATCCCGAAGCCAATCGCGCTATGTTCGAAGAAAAAATTTGGCAGATAGAAAAGCCTACAGACCTCATCATCTTGCCCGAAATGTTCACGACAGGCTTCACGATGGAGGCGAGTGCGTGGGCAGAACCCATGAACTTTACTACTTTCAAATGGCTCCGACAGCAGGCAAGTCAGACAGGCGCAGTGATACTTGGTAGCTATATCGTAGCAGAAGCAGGACAATTTTTCAACCGCCTGATATGGTTTCAGCCCGATGGCGTGTATCAAGTCTATGACAAACGCCACCTTTTTAGAATGGCAGGCGAGCATGAGCATTATACGGCAGGCAAGGAAAAAATTATTTGCGAATGGAAAGGCTGGCGCATCATGCCGCTCGTGTGTTATGATTTGCGCTTCCCTGTCTGGAGTCGCAATGTGCAAGAAGAATATGATGTGCTTTTGTACGTGGCGAATTGGCCTTCGCCTCGCGCCCACGCATGGAGGGCATTGCTTACTGCCCGCGCTATAGAAAACCTTGCCTACACGATAGGCGTGAATAGGGTAGGCAAGGACGGGAAAGGGTTGGAATATGTGGGCGATTCAAGCATTATAGACTTCAAAGGTACGCAACTTGCCTACTGCGAAGACAAGGAAATGATACTTTCTCACACACTTTCCAAAACAGAACTAACCACGTACCGCGAAAAATTCCCTGCCCACAAAGACGCAGACATTTTTTTGTTGCAAGAGTTTGATAACGACATAATTAATTTGTGAAAGAGGCACGCGGATAACGCGGATTTTACAGATGACAACGGATTTTTTAATCTCTGAAATATTGAAAATCCGTGAAAATCTGCGTTATCCGCGTTATCCGTGTGCTAAAAATATGCACAAAAACGCTACTAATCTTTAAAGTCGTTATCAAAATAGCGATGACTTGACAAGCCGTAAAAAAAAGGTAATTATTTCTTAGTGTTTTGGTAGGCAAGTTTAAATGCAAACTTGCACAAAAACTCCCCTTTGGGGCTGGGGGCTAAATAGTTACGCCATTTTTATTCCTACCTACTTCTTGCTGTATTGCCTTTTTCGGATAAAAAACCATATCATACCAAACAGCACTATCAGCGCGGGAGGCAAGACAAGTGCAAGTGTCTGCCAATAAGTGCGCTCTTGTTCGAGCTTACGCTTATCAAGTGGGCGGAGCGTAACTTGTTTTTGTTTGGCAAGGATAACCCCTTTGTCATCAATCATATAATCGATGGCATTCATCAAAAAATCTTTATTCGAGAACACCGTACCCAGTGCCATATCTTGTCCCAAAGGGTAAGGCATATTATTTTTTTTGCTGTATTCGTTGCGGAGTACGTCCCCATCACTGCATACGAGTATTTTGGTGGGTTTGCCTTTTTCTATAAAACCTTTACTTTCACTTTGACTTCTGCCTTTATAGTTCGAGGCAAAAGCACCTTCAAGGAGGT
Organism: Cytophagales bacterium; assembly: GCA_013298105.1. Classification (GTDB taxonomy): domain Bacteria; phylum Bacteroidota; class Bacteroidia; order Cytophagales; family Microscillaceae; genus RDXI01. Next base: position 894 of record JAAFJK010000668.1, on the reverse strand, counting down.
ACGCCAAAGGCATCTCTCCAACAGTGAAGTCTTTGGAAGTAGCATCTTTGCGGGCTTCTTCATAAGACACGAGGGCAGGCAAGCCGCGTTTGCGGGTATAAGGCGAGGTAAAAATCAAAGGTGTTTTGACGATGCCTGTGGCTTTGACAGTATCCAGCGTAGTCGCCATCTTGAGCTGTACGCTACTCAGGTTTTTGGTTATGGGGTGCTTCGAGAATTTATTGATAAGCGGATTGTAAGCCCAAGGAATCAGTTTTATATTCGGTTTATTGTCTGCCAAATGCCCGACTACTATCGGGATAGGCGTACTATTCAAGTCTTGCACAAGTTCGTTGTTGATGCGTACACCATAACGAAAAAGTAGGTCTGTAAGATTGTGTTCGTAGGGAAAAGTAAACGTGCCTTTGTTGCGCATGGCACTGTCCAAATATACGCCTGCCCCATCTAAGCAAAAGATTGCCTTGCCTCCCTTCATGATGAATTGGTCTATCTTGTATTTATCCTCATCTTTGAAAGTCGAATCGGGTTGTGCAATGATGATGGCATCTATTTGGGTATCAATGGTAGGTTCTTTGCGAATATCGAGCTTGCCTACCTTATAGAACTGTCCGAGTGAAGCGGCTAAATCGTATGTTTCAATGTCTATCAGTTCGCCATGTCCTTCCAAAAAAGCAATACTTTTTAGTTTTTTTTGTGTGATTTGTCGGATAGCCGAGATAAGATTGTATTCTATATTTTCTACAGATTGGTTCAGGATTTGTTCGGGTGTGTTTTGTCGTTCAAATCGTTGGTCTATAGATTTGAAAAGCACCGCAGGTACTTCAAACTCTTTGTACTGTATCAAAGCACCAGGAAAAATCACGCTTTCTACTTTTCTGCCACCCTCTTTGTAGT
>JAAFJK010000305.1 GCA_013298105.1 Cytophagales bacterium | reverse complement strand
CTTGCCTGCGGGAATCTCTATAGAACCCAAATAATCTTGGAACGATAGAAAGTCTATTTCTTGTTTATTGTTCTCATAACCAAAGGAATAGTATAAGTTTTGTGAATTTTCGACCAAGTAAGGCGAAAGCGTAGTATAAAGTCCGCGCCCTTGCATGGTTTTCATTTTCTCAAGTGTGAGGGCGGTTTTGCCACTGCCTGCCGAGCCAATGATGATAAGCGGTGGGTGGAGTTGAAATATCTCGTCTTGTATCTCATCAAAAGACAGGATTTTGTCCAAGATATGAAAGCTTTTGCGCTTTTCGTTCATATACGCCAGTGGCGTACTATCTGCCACTTCCAAATCTTTTTCGGTTTTGATTTGTGGCAATTTACTTTCATCAACTTCTGCGCCATTCAGGAAGCGCGACTTTTCGTATTCGTGGTTATGGATTACTTCCAGTATAAGCAAAAAAGTTTTGTTTTCAATTTTGGCGTATTTGAAAAGTAGCCTGTTTGTGTCGTCCAATTTGGCGCGGTAATAGCCTGTATTAACCATTTTTTTTACGTCCGCAGATTTAAAATCGCCTTCTTTCAAAAAGCCAATTACTTTCTCGACTTGTTTTTTGAGTTTGCCGTACTCAAGGTCGTTGTAAAGCAAAATTTGTATCATGAGCAAAACTTTTTTATGTTTTTAAATATTCAAAATCTGTTTGCAAAAGTGAAAAGCAGTGGGGAATTCGTCTATTTGGGGAGTTTTACCTTCTTTTAGTTCGTTCAAACCACGTTCTAATGCCTTAATTCGTTCTCTTTTTATTGGTTCACAATTCAAGCCCAAGACTTTCATAACGGCACTTATTTGGTCTGCCAATATATCATCTTCTACATTTTCGTTTACTTCAAATAAGTGTGTTTTGGGATTATATGTCAAATACTTATCCCAAATGTAATTGATTCCATCGGGTTTTAACAAGTGCATAACTTCGTTAAAATCCCAATTTTTCGATAAGCATTTTTCTATCAATTTAGGTTCTTCTTTTCTCTTTATATTCCTATTCACAGAGTCATCAACCGCAAAAAGGTTATCCCAATCCCAACCTTGTGCATCTTTTAAGATACTGTTAAAATGCTCAAGGTCGCAGAAAATATCTGTTGGTTTTACTTTTTTATTACCCTCCTTCAAATGATACTCTCCTGCCTCAAAAAGTTGTGCTATCTCTGTTTGGGATAAATCTAATACCCGCTTTTCAGTATAAGCACACAGCCCATCTTGACACCACAAAAGCATCATCAATACATCAAGATAATAACGAAAGTCAGTGCTATTATAGTGAGTTGGCTTTTTGGCTTGTGCAAACTTAGTCGCTAATGTATTTTGTTTGTCAATCTTTCTCATAAAAAGTACGTAATTCTTCAGACCAACCTAATTTTTGAGCATCTTTTATAAATTTTTGCATTTTAGCATTATATTCAGGTGTGCCTCGTTTGCCTTCTTTTTCCATTTTGGCGATTTGTTTTTTGAGGCGCATAGTTTGTGTAAGCAATTCTATTCTAAAATCGCTATTGCCATCATAGTTTAAATCAAAAACTTGTGTTAATATTTCTCCCCAACTTAAGTATTGCGGATAAAATTTGTAATTATCCACATGATTCTCGCCTTCATAGTACGACTCTCTATACACCTTGCCTGCCTCATCAAACTTCAGTTCTACTATCTCCCAAGGCTCAAATTGCGAAGCTATCAAAGGCGAATGAGTAGCAAAGAAAAACTGTGATTCGGGGGCAAGGTCTGTGTAATATTTTATCAAATCTTTTTGAATGTCGGGATAAAGTGAATTTTCAGGCTCGTCGAAAAGAATTATTTTGTCTTTCCAATCCAAAAATGATAAAATAAAAGATGTAATCAATATTTGTTTAGTTCCTGTGCTAAGGTCATTCAAATATACTCTTTCATTTTGTAAAGTTAAAATTCTTATATCGCTTCCTGTCCAGTCTATGTCTATTTTGAGATTAAAAATTTTAATGATTTCATTAACTATCTTTGCTATTTCTGTTCTTGGATTAGGATTTTCTTGTAACCAATTAGTTAATTCAGCTACTAATTTTTCAGGGTTTTTAATTTTTTTGGGTAGTTCTCTCATGTATTTATCATATATTTCAGCATACTGAAGCGTTTTTTGCATGAGCAATCTTTTAAAGAAATCATATTCAAAATCTATACTTGAAATGATAATATTGGACATTTTGTGTTTTCCTTTCAAATAGGAGTTAAAACGTTCTTCAACTAATTCTTCTTCAGACCTACGTATCAGCTCATCTGTTTCATTAAAGTCTGTCAAAAGATTGATATGCTTTTGTAAATTAGTTTCTAAATATAAAGCTTTCACTTTTCTAAAATTATTTCCTATAGTTGCATCAAAGGTATCAACTATAGTATCTACAACATCAAAAAAATCTTTATCTTCACTATTTGTATGTTGTATTTCACCTCGATTGATTATAAAAAAATCTATTTTTTCACGTTTTGAAAAGCCTATATCTTTTGCTATAATTCTTAATTTATCTGTTTTATTAAAAGCCTTATTTCTAAAATAAGTATGTGATACAGCACTTTTTTTCTTGTTGATTACAAACGCTATCAATGATAATAAACTCGTTTTCCCTGTCCCACTCTGCCCGATAAGGCACACCTTGTCCAATGGCTCGCCTGCCTTCGCGTGTCCTGCGGGGTAGGTAAGGTCGATGGCAAAGTCCTTAAATTGTTGATAGTCGGTTATTTCTAAGCGTGTGATTTTCATGCGGTGGGGCAGGCAAGGTGGTTTAATCAAAATCGTAATTACATTCTCAGTCCGCGTTTTTTCTTCCCGCCGAATATGATGTATAGATTGGAGAATGTTTCTTGCAAAAATCTATAATACAACATGATATACAAAATCAGTGTCATTACCCAAATCAGCACCACATTGAAGACAAGCGTATCAAATTGATACCCAAAAAGTGGCTTCGTAGGGGCGTAAAAATGCGTCCTAAAATCCAAATAAGGAAACCAGCTATCGGGGTGCGCAGAGGGCGTTTGATAAATAGGCGTAATGCGCTGCAGCAACCTTTCGTGTTGGACTGTGATGCGCTCTTTTTCCTGTGAATTTTTGGCTAATTGCTCTATGGCTTCATTGTGATAGGCTTTGGCAAGGGTTATAAGTTTATCGCGGTCTGCTTGACTGCGTGAGAGCTTTGCCATGAGCGCGTCTTTTTGTTCATTGGCGCGGTTAAATTTTTGAATGTAGTATTTGTGCAAAAATTTAAGGTGTTTTTGGAGGTCTGCGACCATCTCTTCCGAAAGGCGATAGTTAGATTTTTTCAATAAATCCAGCGCGGGGTAGGCAAGGCGTGGGGTACGTTTGCCTTCCTGTAGTAGTTCATTATAGACAAGCGTGAGCTTGGCTGTTACCTCTTTTTGTATGACTATATCCGTCTGTTGGCTGTTTTTGATGCCAAACGCGATACAGGCTTCGAGGTGTGGCAGGTAATATATTTTTTTGTAGTCTGCTTCTGCCATCTCCTTGTCGTATTCATAAAACATACGGCTGTAGGCATTGTCTTTGAATTGACTAACCATCAAGGCTTCAAAAGACCAACGCGAAGTCATACATTCACTTACAAGCGGCACTTTATTTCCGCTCGAAAAGTAAGGGTTAAAATCCGAAAACTTCACCACAATCCCTCCCAAAATAAGCTGTGGAATGAGCATAATAGGGATAAGAATATAAATCGTAATCGCTGAATTGAAGGCAGAAGATATATTCAGTCCCAGCATATTTGAGAAGCAAGCCGTAGTGAATAGCACTGTCCAGTAGGCAACGTGCATACCGCGTATGTCCAAAATCCAGTTGCCTATCAACACATAGCTCAAGGTCTGAATAGCCGAGAGTGTGAATAAAATCGTTACTTTTGAAAACAAATAACTGCCCCAACTCAAATGCAGGAGCGACTCCCGCTTTCGTATTTTGGCATCTTTGATTATCTCCTCTGCACTGATAATCAAGCCTATGAACATCGACACGATGATGCTCATGAATATATATGCAGGAATATTCGGGTTATCGCGAAAAGTATATTCTTCTCCTTTGAAAAACATGACAACCGTAGCCAGCACCACCGCCAAAAAAGGGGCTTGCAGTAGGCTGATAATCATGTATTGGGTATTGCTTAACTTTGCCAATACATCGCGCTTTGTAAAAATCAGCCATTGATTGATTTTGGAAGGCACTTTAAGTGTCTTGGCGGGGACTTCTGTTTGTGTGGTTTTGAACCGCTCGAGAGGAAAAGTTTCTTCATAGTGTTTGCGCCATTGGGCAGGCGAGGTGCGCCTTTCCTGCGTATAGCGACCATACTCATCTACGAGTTTGGTTTCTATGATATTGAATATCTGTTCAGGATTTACGTTCCCGCAAGTATTGCAGACTGCCGCATCACTGTCCACCATATTCGCTATACTTTTGAAGTACGTAACTGCTTCTATAGGATTGCCGTAATAAATCTGATAACCCCCCACATCAAGTATCACAAGTTTGTCAAACATTTTGAAAATGTCTGACGAAGGCTGATGTATGACCACAAAGACGAGCTTGCCTTTGAGTGAAAGTTCCTTCAGCAAGTCCATGATATTTTCTGAATCATTGGAGGAAAGTCCTGAAGTCGGTTCATCTACAAAAAGTATGGCAGGCTCACGCAATAACTCAAGCCCAATATTGAGGCGTTTGCGTTGTCCGCCACTGATGGTTTTTTGCAAAGAATTTCCTACTTTGAGGTGCGCTATTTCCAAAAGTCCAAGGCTTTGCAAAGTCTTGCCTACCAGCTCTTTGATTTGCTCATCTGTATAGTTCCCGAAACACAACTTGCCTGCGTAAAACATATTCTGAAATACCGTAAGGTCTTCTATCAGCAAATCATCTTGGGGGACATAGCCAATGATGCCTTCCACCGCCTTATTCTCAATAGGACGATGTATATCTATGCCATTGATTGTAACACGCCCACCTACAGGCATTTCGTTTCCATTCAGTACATTGAGCATCGTGGATTTGCCAGAGCCACTCCCTCCCATCATACCTATCAAACGCCCTGAATCTTCTACAATGTTTATATCACGAAGTCCAATCTTGCCTCCCGCAAAACTATAATAGACGTGCTTTGCTTCAAAACAAATCTTGGTTTGGTTTTGGTCTTTGAAAAAATAACTGACTATGTCGCTATAGTAAATAGGGCTTATCAAATCACTTTTGATAACCGAACCTGTAGGAAAGTTGTAAGTGTGATTTTCGCGCACACGAAATCCATTGAGCATAATGCTTGGATTCGCGCCTGTATTATAGAGCCTGAGCATATACATTTCTACGCTTGGTATGCGAAGTATGGCTATTTTAGCATTCAGGTTGGGGCGAATAAGGTGTTTTATCTTTTCGGGCAAGCGGTCTTCTGCCACCACCAAGATATTGGAAAGTCCAAGCGTAAGCGCGTCTTCGTCTGTGATGTAGGCTTTGAGCAAATTGTATTCGTGGACATCTATTTTGAAGGACTCGCCTACCATGTCCACGAACTCCAGTTCTTTTTTATCCAATGCGCCATCTACATACGCCAGCTCCAGCAAGTGCATCATTACCACAAACTTTTGCTTTTGGTTCAGCTCTACATTGATACGATTGCAGATATTGGCGGGTTCTATGGCTCCCGAGAGAGCCACATCTGCATATTCTTTGAAAAGCCCCAGATAATGTGAGGCGCGTTCTTCGTTCAGACTTTCATTTATAAACTCCCGTATAATTCTACTCTCCCCTTCTGTGATGACACCATCAAAGGTACAAGAGATAGCCATAAGTTTAAGAATGGATTTTAGTACGGGTTCGCTCATGATTCAAATGCAATTTATTGCAAAGCTACATATTTTGCGTAAATTGCAATAGAAAAGTAGCTTTTTTTCTTCAATTAGACTTCTTTTGCAAGAAGTCTAATAAAAATGTAACCAAAAAGCTGTATTTTTTAGCCTGCCGACAGCGCGTGGGCAGGTAGGCAAGGTCTGAGGTACGAACAAGACCTTGCCTACCTATCTACAGCACTTTATTGCTTCACGACAGTTTTAGTCGAGGTATAAGAACCATTCTGAAACACCGCGCGGACATAGTAATTGCCTGTAGGCAAGTTTGCCATATCTATATGCGTCTGTACGGTGTTGGTTTGGATTTGGCGTTTCAAATCTCCTTGATTATCCAATACTTGCACTGTATAATCAAACTCTGCCAAAGTCGCATCAGTTACACGCGGATAGTCCACCCAAGGCAATCCATCTAATCTATACCTGAATCCACCTATAAATGGATTCTCGTAAGCAGTCGCGCTCAGTCTATCACAAAGCACGTTAGGAGGGCAAGGGCTACCAATACCAATCGTAATATTACACAAGTGCGTTACAATAAATGGGATAGACTGCCACTCGCCCTCACCACAGTCATTCACAGCGCGGACACTGATATTACCCTCACAGTCAGGGTCAAAATTTCCTAAATTTTCGACTGTAAAGACAAGCTCGGTGCGGTCGCCTTGCTGTATAGTTTCTTGAGTTACTACACAGCTATTTATGATACATTCGTAGCTATGTATCGCGGCAGGGTTGTTGTTGGGTATTTGGAACGTGAACTTTGCAGATTGGTTAGGACAGAAAATATACTTGCCTCCCAGTTGTTTGTAGGGCGCGATGAGTGTATATTTTGTAGCGGGCTTGCCTACCCAGACTTGCCTGCTGACTGTAGTGGTATTCGCACAACCCGAATTGATGTTCGCAGTGAGGGTTACTAAACCGCTCGCACCGCTCAGGACTTCAGCCGAAAGCGTGGTAGTATTTGGGTTAGAAATGTTCAGTATATTGCTTGGTGTGGCTGTCCATGCTATCTGTGATTGGGGAGAGAAATTGCCTTGTAGATTGAAGGTATAAGGCGAGTTTGGCTCGCATAAAAGCGAGGCGTTGCCGTTTATCTCAGATGTAAGTGCCCTATTGATTCTTACCTGCAAAGTAAGTGGCATTCCATTTGTGCAACCTATCCTCCTAACAAGTGCGTAAATAAAAATGGGCAACGAACCACTATTTATAAGCGTATTGGAGGCAAATACAGCCGTACTGCCAAAACCTGTATCTTGGCGCACTACTCGAGGGGAAGTAGAAACCCATATTACTTCAAAACCCGCAGGCAAGTTTGTAACTTGGTATTGGCTTGGCATAAGGCAGAGTACACTGGGTCCTGTAAGATCCACGTTATTTAGTAAGGGGTCTGCGTAGTCGAAGCATTCAAATACAGACAGATAGTAGTGAGGTGTAGCAGGTGCATAAGTAGCACTAAGGTTCTGAAAAGTCTGCATATTGCGCACCCTGATAGCATAATCTCCTACAGGAAGGTCATTAGGATTTATGACAATCTGAGAATATAAATTATTTGGGCTGATATTGTCATGGGGCGTACCTATTTGAGTGAGAACTCCTTGTGCATCTATGCTGAAAAGTGTAATCTCAGTGTCTGCATTTGCTTGCCCACTCACAGGATTAGTTTTTATGATGATGTTTTGGCTCAGTGGATTGGTAATTGTAAACCATTTCCAATCCACATCATTATTATTCCAAGTACCATTTCCATTGAAGGTGTTATTGAAAGTATGATGATAAGTTTCGCCTATATTTAGGGTGTTGTTTAGTTCACGATAAGTTTCAAAAACATTGGAGCGCGTAACCCAAGCATTGTCATTTTCAAAAACATCTACTTGATAATTTGTATTGAAACCATGGGGGTTTACGCCAGAAACATCATCTTTAGGACTATTATAGGTACATTGTCGATAAAGAATACCTTTTTGCAGAGGTGAAAACATACTTCGGCAAGTAGGACGCGAGTGAGACATGATGTTCCGCAGCGCATTATTGTTGCCTGGAGGTAGCCAAGCATCATTCCAGTTATCTTCTTTATAGTTTTTGCTGTCATTATCTCTTGGTTGAAAAGAATTACAATCAAGAGAAACTCTGTACGCAAGTATTACACCTGGTTGATTACCTCTAATCAATAGTTCTGGGTCAGCATCAGTATCACAAAGCGCATCTCCATTGATTTCACATTTGAGTGTGCCACGATTATTGCAAGGAATGCCTTGTTTTTTGCTTCTGCTCACAGATTCTTGCCAACATTCACCCATTAATCCATTATTTGAGGTTTCATTATTTTGTCTATTTCTGCCTCTATGTGTGTGAAAAAGCCCTAATGTATGCCCCAAATCATGTATCAAATTGTTTGCTCTAATATCATCATATACACCACTCGTGGCTACATAACAACTGTATCCTAAGCCATCCCAAGGATTTTTTCCAGCACTCCCAGCATACCCACTGATATGTGTAAAATGTATGTTGAGTGTGTTGTGAATCCTATTTGTGGAAAAGAGTTGGTCTCTCAATTCTGCGGTTGCTATACCTGAATAGTAAAGTACATTTGTCCTACGTTCTATGAGAGGTCGCAAATACAAAATAATTTTCACACCATTGTCTGCAAAATATTGATTGACACGATTGACATAACGATGTACTGTACCATCATTGATGCCATTGTCTGTACCATTGCCATATACCCAAGCTGTTACAGGTATTTGAAAAATGGAAGAAGTTAATCCACCAATAGGCTTAATTAACTTTTTCTGGTACGATATTTGCCCCCCCCCCGATTTTGTTCAAGGCTGTCTATGAGCGTGTAGAGATAAGCATTGTTGCCATAATAAGGCATCTGAACAAACAAAGTACTATCAATTTCAGAGGTACCACAATAGTTTGTTTGGGCTTTGGCGAAAGTAGCCAAAAATAAGTACAGGAAAATAAAATATGTTTTTTTCATACGAAGTTATTTTTTGAGTTTAAGTTCAGGAATGTCTCCTGAAGAATAATCGTGTGTCAGGATAAGCTGATTGTTGTGATAAAAATCAACTACGAGTTTGCAGATAGCATCTGGAGAGGTATTAGCTTTGACAGTGAGTGTGTCTGTATCATTTTTATTAAGTCGTAAAAAATAGATAGATTCAGCACTCTCCAAGATTGAAAGACAGCGATACTTCCCATAAGCGTCAAGGGAATAGTTTGCACTTTGATTGAAGCAATTGGGACATATACCTGTGATGACTCGGATTGAATCAGGGCGGTATCTATTATTTGAAAATCCCACCAAATTTTCATTTGTGTTTTTATCCACCAAATAAAAAATGAAATTTTCGTAACGTGGTTCGGCATTTGCCATCAATGAACATGGGTCTTTCTTTTTACATCCGCTACCCACAGCGAGCCACAAAAACGCGAGTGGCACAATTAAACAAACATATTTTTTCATGATAGAAAAATAAAAAGTGAAACATCATAGTCGTATAGTCATCTGAGGTGCGCCACGTAGTAAAAAAGTAATCTACAGTGTAGGGTACGTTTGGCATCAGGCGCGGGTAGTATCTATCGTTAGGAAGTTAGATTTGCAGTGGCAAAGATAAGTATTTCTATTTTTTTAACTGTTTTTTAACAAAAAAAACATCGCTTTTCAGCGATATTTTTAGTCTGGAAATGTGAGACGTTTGAGAGTCCAATATATCCAGTTTCCTTGAGCAACGCTTGTAGCTACTTCCCAGCCTTCTTGTCCAAGAGCCGTAAGTGCTTCTACGACTGTTTGATAATAGGCTTCTTGGGTGTGCTGTTCGGGTGTTTTGGGTAGATTGATGCGCAAAAAGCTATCTTTCCAAAGCCATTCTACGCTACCATATTCGTATTTTTGCATGGGGCAGGTAAGTTTATATGTTTTTTTCTAACTGTGCGATAAGGGCGCGTATATCTTTCGGATATGGTGCTACAAAACTTTGAAAAGTACCATCTAAGAGCGTAAAACCCAATTCGTAAGCGTGCAGTGCAAAGCGCGATATGAGTGTCTGCTCGTCTGTATCTTGCTTAAGGTTAAATTTCTTTTTCAAATCAGATAGATAAAGGTGTGTACCACCATAGCGCGTGTCTTCTACTATCGAAGCTTTCAGGGTAGCCAAGTGAATGCGAATTTGGTGCATACGCCCTGTGAGGGGTTTGCACTCTATCAACGTATGTCTTTTGAAGGGTTTGAGCGTGTTGAAAATGGTTTGGGCAGGTTTTCCGTTTTCGTTGTCAATGATTACATAAGCCGTATTTTGGGGCAGAATGCCTTTGTCCACCAATACATCTTTGAAGTCGTGCAAACCGTCTGTGATGGCATGATAAATTTTACTTACCTTGCGTTTTTCAAATTGTATAGCCAAGTGCCTATAGGCTTCAGGGTGCTTTGCAATCGCCATCACACCCGAAGTATCGCGGTCTAAGCGGTGTGCTACTTGGGCATCGTCCCAGTAGCCTTTTGCCATAGCCAGTATATTTTGTTTGCCTTCATCTTGGCGGTCTTGCAAAGTAGAAACATGGGGGGGTTTGTTGATGAGAATATAATCTTCGTTCTCAAATAATATGAGGTCTGCAAAGGAAAGTTTTTTCATAAATACAGTCGTATAAAAACAATGAAAGTAAATTTTGTGCAAATATAGACTATTTTTGGTTAGGAATAAAATAAGCGAGTTTATCGCCTTGCCTACCCACCCAAAGCGAGTCTTTTTTGTTTTAACTTAGTTTGGATATTACATTTTCTAAAATAATCACTATCTTTGCAATCGAATTAGATAACCCAAAAACGATTTTTTTAATATGGCAATTGTCGAAATGCTCATGCCCAAAATGGGCGAAAGCGTAATGGAAGGCACTATCCTCAAATGGCTCAAGAAAGTAGGTGATGCTATAGCACAAGACGAACCCGTACTCGAAGTAGCCACCGACAAAGTAGATACAGAAATCCCTGCCGTAAATGCAGGCATTTTGCACGAAATATTGGTACAAGAAGGCGAAGTAGTGGCGGTAGGCAAGGCGATAGCCCGCATCAGTACCGACAAAGCCGTTACGATAGAAGCCACGCCTATAGTAGCTACCCCCGCAACGACTGCGTTAGAAGCCCCCATAGCTCAAGTAGAAACTTTAGACAAACCAGCCGAAAACCGTTTTTATTCGCCTCTCGTCCTGAATATAGCCAAACAAGAAGGCATCGCTATGGCTGAACTTGCTATGATAGCTGGCACAGGCGCGGAGGAGCGTGTTACCAAAAAAGATATACTTGCCTACCTACAGCAAAGAAAGGCACAGCCACAAACTATAGCACAACTACCTATAGCCAAAACTGCTCCCCAAACGGTGGCTGAAGTAGCTGTAGCCGTAAGTGCGCCTGCAGTTTCTTTTTCGGGCGAGGCAGATATTATAGAGATGGACAGAATGCGCAAAATGATTGCCCAACGCATGGTCGACTCCAAGCGCATCTCTCCACACGTTACTACATTCATAGAAGTAGATGTTACGAATTTGGTGCTTTGGCGCGAAAAAACTAAAGATGCCTTCAAAAAACGGGAAGGGCAAAACATCACTTACACGCCTGTTTTTATACAAGCCATTGCACGCGCCATACGCGACTTCCCGATGATAAATTCCTCTGTAGAAGGCGATAAAATCATTGTCAAAAAAGACATCAATGTAGGTATGGCGGCGGCACTGCCTACAGGCAATCTTATCGTGCCTGTGATTCATAATGCAGACCAATATAACCTCTTGGGGCTTGCCAAGAAAGTAAATGACCTCGCCAATCGCGCCCGAACCAACCAACTCAAACCAGACGAACTTTCGGGCGGTACATACAGTATGTCCAACATTGGAGGCTTTGGCAATGAAATGGGTACGCCCATCATCATGCAACCTCAAGTGGCTATTCTTGCCTTTGGTGCTATCAAAAAGAAGCCTGCCGTTATCGAAACCCCTACTGGAGATGTCATAGCCATCAGGCACATGATGTTTATTTCGCACTCTTACGACCACCGCATCATTGACGGGGCTTTGGGAGGCAAGTTCGCACGCAAGGTAGCCGATTATTTGGAGGCATTTGAGTTGAATACTGTGATATAACAATTTACGTCAGTAACCAAAACTCGGCAGTGGAGATACTTTTTGGTTCTTAAAAAGTTAGGAATGAGTAAAAAATAAGCTGCTAAATATTTTGCGCGATTTGTAATGAATAAAAATAAAATAACATGATAATTTCACTCACG
>JAAFJK010000629.1 GCA_013298105.1 Cytophagales bacterium | reverse complement strand
GGCGGTGTCCACCTGTAGTTCTATGGGCAGTTATTTTACCTTCTTTTTCCCACAAACGAAGTGTTTTGGTCGTAACACCGAGTAATTCTGAGGCTTCTTGAATACTTATCACAGTGCAAATTTACACATTATATAGATAAAAACAAATAAATTGTATAATTTTTTATAAAAATGTGTAAATATTTTTTACCTGTTTAAAGCCCTACAAAACTTTTAACTTCTATAGCTATTTGTTGTTGATTGCGTTCCGCGCCTATCAATTTTTCAGCCCCTAAGTCTATAAAAATATTGCGTTTGCTCAAAGGAATAGTAAGCGGGTCGTGTGTGATTGTCCAACCTTCAGCTTGCAGAGCCTGTTTTACAATGTCGTGAAAAATATCTTTTGCCATAGTTCTTTTTACAAAGTTACAAAATATTTTGAGAAAAAGCAAAAAAATCGCTATCTTAGCAGACCTTTTGCAAGAGGAACTTAGAAACGAATAAAACCCACTAAATTGTATGACCTTAAACGAAAAAATAATTTCTGATATACATACTTTGCGCAATCCTGTTATTTTGTCGCAAATATTTGAGTTTGTGCGCCTTATGAAACGCCATGAAGCTGTACAAAACACGCCTTCACATACTGTTCGTTTCCCCAAATACATCAGTGATGAAGAAGCGGAAGAACTACAAACTATCATCAAACAAGAATTTAACCACACAGAAGGAGAATGGTAACAGACAAAATAGCCTTAGACACGAATATAGCAGTTGATGTGTTGAATGCTAAAGCATCTACAATAGCATTGCTTCAAGCATACACTAAAATTTATTTGCCCGTAACAGTTTGTGGCGAATTATTATTTGGCGCAAAAAACTCAAATCGTAAAACGCAAAACGAACCAAAATATCAAGACTTCATAGCACAATATGAAGTTTTGAATGTGCATGATGCAGTAGCGGAAGAATATGCTGAAGTCCGCAAACAACTCAAAGACAAAGGCAATCCTATACCTGAAAATGATATTTGGATAGCCGCTATCTGTAAAGTAAACGACATTCCTTTGATTACACATGACAAACATTTCACTCAAGTAGATGGATTGTTGGTAGTTCATGTGCCTTTTGAAACTTAAAAAAACGCTATCTTAGCAGACCTTTTGCAAGAGGAATTTAGAAATGAAAATTAGAAATGAAAATAAAATAACATGATAATTTCACTCATGCGAAGCCACGCTGTAAGCGTCTGTTGGTATTGCTTAACCGCGTAAAAACTCGATAACAGACGCTTACAGCGTGGCTAAATATTCTCAAGTTATTTTTTAGTCGTTCCTTATACCCCACGATTTTAATCTTAGGTAAATAGCCTATCTTTGCATACAATTCCTAAGAACCACCTTTGTATAGTAGTCTAATGAACGAAATAAACTTCTTGCGTTGGCAGGTACTTTTGACTCCAGAAGCCCACGATTTTATAAGCAAATTCCAGCAAACACCCATCGACAAGGTCGCCTTACAAAAGCCCAAATTTCCTCATATTCCTTTTCCCGAAGCAGTCGAACAGCTCGACTCTATCCGAAAATGTGCAGAAAAAATGCCTGCATGGGCTACCAAAACAGCCGAAAACTTATTGCTTCTGCCTTCTTTGGCATTTCAGCAAGCATCTTCTACACACACAGCCCAGTTCAAAAGCACACTCATAAAAGGTGCGAAAATAGCTGACCTCACAGGCGGATTGGGTATAGACACTTATTTTTTGGCGCAGGAGGGCAGGCAAGTTTGGCACATAGAAGCACAAGCCGATTTGCAAGCCATCGTACAACATAACTTCAAAGTGCTTGAGCAAAAAAACGTCATCTTCTGTCCCCAAACAGCCGAAGATTTCATAGCCCAAACACCCGAAAGATTTGATGCACTCTATATAGACCCCTCAAGACGTGGAAAAGAAGGACAAAAATTGGTGCTTTTAGAGGACTATTCTCCCAACATACACGCACTTTTGCCTGCAATGCTTCAGAAAGCCCATGATATATGGCTCAAAACCTCTCCTCTTTTGGACATTGGGCAGGCAAGTCAAAAACTTGAAAAAGTAAAGGAGGTTTATGTCATCACACACGCAAACGAAGTAAAAGAACTACTTTTTCACCTCACAGCCGAAACTTATCCTGACACTGCGCTGACTTTTCATGCCGTTACGCTCAGGGCAGGCAAGGCAGAGATTTTTACATTCACGAAGACCGAAGAACAAAACGCCTTGCCTACCTACAGTGCGCCCCTTGCCTACCTATACGAACCCTTGCCTGCCCTCATGAAAGCAGGCGCGTTTAAGATTTTTGCAGAAAGATTTGGAGTGCATAAACTTCATACAAATACGCATTTATATACTTCTGCAGATTTGAAAGAAAACTTGCCTGCCCGCACATTCAAGATTTTGGGCATATTTCCCTATAAAAAAAATACCTTGCCTACCCGCCAAGCGAATATCACAGTGCGAAATTTTAGAGATACTGTAGCCCAAATTCGTCAAAAATTAGGCGTAGCTGAAGGAGGTGAACAGTACGTCTTTGCTACCACGCTATCGGCAGGCGAGCAGGTGTTGATTTTGTGTGAGAAATAATATCCTCCTGTACTTTTTTGATTTGAGTGAAGCTCAACACCTCACTTTTTGCTCATAAGGAACGAGTAAAAAATAACTTGAGAATATTTAGCCACGCTGTAAGCGTCTGTTATCGAGCTTTTACGCGGTTAAGCAATACCAACAGACGCTTACAGCGTGGCTTCGCGTGAGTGAAATTATCATGTTATTTTATTTTCATTCC
>JAAFJK010000355.1 GCA_013298105.1 Cytophagales bacterium | reverse complement strand
GAACCTACTGAAGCAATTTTTGAGTTTCATAAAAACAGAGATTTTTTTTCGCAACTTTTGCAAGAAGACATACAAATCATACAACCCACCTTGCCTGCCCAGACCACAGAAAAGGAAAATGCCATTGTTTTGTTCCCAAGTGCAAGCGAAAAACACAAACAATGGAATCCTGATAATTTTGTAGCTTTGGCAAAACTTATCCTTGAAAAATATAATACCCAAGTAAAAGTAGCAGGAAGTATCTATGATGCCGAACTCGTGCAGTATATTTGTGAAAAAATAAATAACCCACAAGTGCAAAACCTTGCGGGTAAGACTAATTTGCCTGAATTAACCCAACTTCTTGCCCAATCCAAACTCCTTATCTCCAATGACACAGGGGCAATACACATAGCCGCCGCAGTCAAAACAAATACAATTTGTCTTTACAAAGGCGACCATTTTGGTAGATTCCAACCCTATCCAACAGAGATAAACGAACACTTGCACACTATTTTTTCGAAACGCTTGCAAAGCGAAATAGACAATCAAACTTTTGATAAAAAAATGTATCAAACCATATCTTCAGATAGTTTGGAAACTATATTGCCCGAAGATGTGTTTAACGTAATAAACAAAGCACAATTTCATCTATTTTGAAATCATAAACCCCACTAAAATAGCGTTATTGAGCTATGAAACATTTATTCCTTATTTTATTAGCTATCTTTGCGGTGCAGGCAGGCAAGGCGCAAGTGATTGACCTTGTAGAAAATGTACCACATACGTTCCCTTCGGGCATTACTGTCATGTACACTATCCGAAATAGTACCCAAAGGGAGGTAGGAAAGAAAGGCGAATTTAGCCGACACGAAGTTACATTTACCACCTCCAATGACGGCGCGTGTGATTGGATAAGGGTATTCACAGGCAATGAACGCTCTACTGCCGCCCGCGAATTTCCGATAGTACGCATAGACTGCAATAACGCTACAGGTATGCGCATGACAAGCAAAGGAGATGACATCGAGCCACGAGAGTTCAATGCTGTCCAAGTCCAACGGACTACAGTGAATGGCAAAGTCCAAGAAACGCGCACAAATGTCCACGTAGGATATGCACTTATGCGCAATGAAAGAATACAACGCGATTACATTTATATCGTTCCTTTGAACGAAAAACCCAAAGTACAAGTGAGAGCATATTAAAGCCCCTAACCCCAAAGGGGAATATATAACTAAAACGCTCCCCTTTGGGGTAGGGGGCTAAAAACATAATGGCTTTAAAATCAATCATCGACAACCACATCAAAGACGCTATGCGTGCCAAAGAACAAGAAAAACTTACGGCACTTAGAAGCATTAAATCCCTTATATTGCTGGAAGAAACCAAAGAAGGCAGAGCGCAAGGTACAGAACTTACCGAAGCTGAAGAAACAGCTATCTTGAGCAAAGCCGCCAAACAAAGGCGCGAATCTGCTGAGATATTTGAGAAGCAGGGCAGGCAAGATTTGGCAGACAAAGAAAAGGCTGAACTTACTGTCATTGAGCATTATTTGCCTAAGCAACTTACTGAAACCGAACTGAAAGAAGCCCTCCAAGCTATCATTGCGCGAGTAGGTGCCTCTTCAGCCTCCGAGATGGGCAAAGTCATGGGTGTAGCCTCCAAAGAGTTGGCAGGCAAGGCAGATGGCAAAGCTATCTCCGCTATGGTAAAACAACTTTTGGGCTAAAAAAATTACGATTTTAGATGTGCGATTTTAGATTTTTTAAAATTGTACATCTAAAATCGTACACCGTAAATCTAAAATCGTAAATCATTATGCCTTGGTTAGATTTGATTTTGTTTATCCCCCTTGCGCTTGGCGGATATTTTGGCTGGAAAAATGGCGTACTTGATGACATCGTGCATGGGCTTCATTTTTTGATAGCTTTTGCGTTGAGTTTCAAGATATTGAGCGTGCTTTTATATTTTTTAGATGCGTATATATTTACGTTTTCTACGCGCTCGGCTATGGGCATCAACGCTTTTTCAGCCATGCTTTTTGCAAGTTCGGTAGGAGCAACTTTTGTGCTACTTTCTACTTTGGGCAAATACCTCAAAACAGAAATAGAATATGACTTTCCTGGTGCATGGGACAATATCGCAGGGGCTATCTTTGGCGTTTTGCGCAATGTGCTTGTGATGAGTTTTTTACTGTGGTTTTTGCAGGCTTTTGGAGAATTTAATCCTGAAATAAGAAAAAAATCTTTTTTAGCTCCATTTATTGAAAATGTAGCCTATACTATAGTAGGTGTAAAAGATGCAGGCGAGCTAAGTGATACAGTCCGCGAATTTTCGGGATTGCAAAAGAAATAAAACATCTTGCCTGCCCAAACCAAAATAGGCTTTTTGCGAAAGTCCATTTCCCTCTCTCAAAAATGGTGGGAGGGTAGGGTAGGGTAGGAGGTCTTTAAAAACACTTTGACAAGAAGTCTAATAAACGCATGGAAGAGCCATTTTGGAAAGAAATACAAGACTTATATCACATCTCTCAAGATTTTATCAATCTTGAAAACGGCTATTATGGTGTTTTGCCCACACCTATCTTAGAAAAATACAAAAAACACATTGACGACATCAATGCTGTTTTTTCGTATTATATGAGGCGCGAAGAATCCAGCGATATGCTTAGGCTTAAGGCGGCACTTGCGCCTGTAGTAGGTTGTGAAGCTGAGGAGATAGCCTTCTCGCGCAATGCTACTGAATCTTTGAATGTCATCTTGCAGGGCATTGACCTCAAGCCAAACGAAGAAATATTACTTTCAAATTATGCCTATCCCTCTGCTATAGATGCTTGCGCCCAACGCTTCAAACGATATGGCGTTCCGTACAGGCTCATGACTGAACCCTTGCACGATAAGACAGAGGCGGAAATAGTCGCTATTTTTGAAAAACAAATCCAGCCACAAACGCGCCTGCTTGTCTTTTCGCATCTTATCCATTACACAGGGCAAATTCTGCCTGCACGCGCCATAACCGCTATGGCACACGCCAAAGGCATAGAAGTTTTGGTAGATTCTTCACACGCTTTTGCACATATAGATTTTAAAGTAGCTGAGATAGGGTGCGATTATTGGGTAGCGAATTTGCATAAATGGCTCTATGCACCACTTACGGCAGGCATCATAGCCATCAAAAAACAAAAGATACACCGAGTTTGGGGACTTTTGGGCGATAATACTTATCCTGAAACAAACATCAGAAAACTCGAACGTTTCAGTGCTTTGCCTATGCCTACTTTCTTGACGGTCTTTGATAGTTTGGAGTTTCATAATACGCTCGGCATAGCACGTAAGCAGGCAAGGCTTAGCTATTTACAACAATATTGGACAAATCAGGCGCGGACTATTCCGCACATCACAGTACATACACCCATCGAAAATTCGTGTGCCATTGCCACTTTCTCGATGTCAAACTTGCCTGCCCAAGAAGTCGTGCGCCTCCTGTGGGAAGACCACAAAATATTCACAGCCCACATAGAAATAGGCGAACTAAGTGCAGTCAGAATCACAGTCCAACTGCATACAAAGCGCACAGATTTGGATAAGTTCATAGAAGCACTAAAAAAATTGTCATCATGGAAGAAATCTATGTAAGTGATAAAACTTTTCAAAGAGAAAACTTTACGCAAAATATCCTTCCAAAAGGCGAATATGAAAATTGCGTTTTTGAAAATTGTGATTTTTCTGGCTGTAATTTGTCAGGATTCAAGTTTGTAGAGGTGGTTTTTAATGACTGTAACCTCAGTTTAGCCAAATGCTCCAAAACGGCTTGGCGCAATATCACTTTCAAAGGTTGCAAAATGTTAGGACTGCGTTTTGATGAATCGCTTGAGTTCGGGCTTGAGTTTTCTTTTGAGAACTGTACGCTTACGCACAGCAGTTTTTATCAAATGAAAATCAAAAAAACGGTTTTTAAAAATACGCAATTACAAGAAACTGATTTTACAGAAGCCGACTTGACGGCGGCTATTTTTGATAATTGCGACTTACATAAAGCCGTTTTTGAAAATACCAATCTTGAAAAAACGGACTTTCGGACAGCCTACAGCTATGCCTTCAATCCTGATATGAATAGGCTGAAGAAAGCTAAATTCTCTGTAGCAGGGATAGCAGGGCTTTTACAAAAATATGACATCGAGATTAGTTAGGAACGGAAATTAAATAACCTCATCTTTTTATATCTTGTCTTTTTAGCACGCGGATAACGCAGATGAGGCTGATTTTCAGGTTTTAAAACTTAAAAGCCCGTGTTATCCGCGTGCCAACTTGTCCCTTAGCTTACTCACACACAAGTTGCCCATTAAATTTGAGTGAAACGCGCTTATATTTTGTCCAGCCTTTTCGTGGCAAAACTTCCTTGTAAAAGACTTTTAGGCGGTTCAATTTATCATCAAGATTATAACAACGTCCAAACTCTATTTGGTTACAACCTAAAAGCGGATAGATGATAAGTTCGCGCTTTTCGTTGATGTGTATATGCGAGATAATAGGTCGCCAAAATTTGCTATCGCGGTGTATTTTTTTCAATAACAGCAATAAATTGTAGTCATCTCCCTTGAAGTCAGGCAGTCTTTCGTCTTTGTCTTTTGTTACCAAAAGCACACGCGCCGTATAGCGGTCGGAGGTAGGCAAGAACTTACCTACGCTATCCACATAAAAGTCAGGCTTGCCTTGTCGCATAAATCGGGCTATAGGTCGAGCCTGCTTGATTTTTACCCAAAGATTGCCTGCAAGGTCGCGTGCAAGCTCACACTTATCCACGAATACATTGCTACGGATTCTATTCTCAAGTGTCTTGACATTCAGTTGATAGAATGAGGCTTTGTGTATGTCGTCTTTGCCGTTATTGGTGAGCAAACGCCTTACTTCTGTAGTATCAATGAACAGTAAACTATCAGGGCGCGTAATAGAAATATGCAACTGACCTATGCGCCTGTTTCTCAGTAGCCCCTCTATGGCTACAATAACCAAAAAAAGAACTGCTACAGCTATAAGTATTTTTACGTTACGTTTAAGTCGATATTTTGCCATTTGGATAAATTTTGGCAAAGATATGCCATAAGTCTGTAATTTGCACGTATAATCATATAAAAAAATAAATGCACTTGCCTGCCCGCGCGGGTAGGCTACACGATAGGCAAGCCTCTCCCACGAAGGTATTTTTTGAGTGCTTCTAAATCTTCTAAGGCAAATTCATAATTAGCCTTGTGGGTTCTTTGAAAAGCATCAAGATGGCAGACTACTGTGCAATTTGTTATTTCGTATTTTTTATTTTTAACGTTGCGGGTGGTCGAAGACCTTGACAAGCGTTGAAAATAAAAAATAATCGGCTTATTTTTCTTTTTTTGTACGCTTGTCAAGGTTTGCAACCACCCGCAACGTTAAAAATAAAAAATACGAAATAACAAATTGCACAGTAGTCTGAACGACATAATTAATTTGTGAAAGAGGCACGCGGATAACGCGGATTTTACAGATGACAACGGATTTTTTAATCTCTGAAATATAGAAAATCTGTCAAAATCTGCGTTATCCGCGTGCTAAAAGCATATACAAAAACGCTACTAATCTTTAAAGTCGTTATCAAATTTATGGTGTTTCCAAATTTTGCCTACTTTTTTCCTCATCTTCTCCCAAAATCCATACCTTAAATTTAGACTTATTCCATATTAGCACACATCTGGAACAAAAGCCCGCTTTATTTTGTAATGCTATCAAAGAAAACAAACAAATCACATGAAAGACCTCGTAAGAATGAGAACGTCTATTGCAGAAGAAATGCACCAACTTCTCAACGAACAAATCAAAATAGAAGCTACTGCCTCTGCCAAATATTTAGCTATGGCTTCTTGGTGTGCAGAACAGGGCTTTAGCTACAGCGAAGCATACTTCATGGAGCAAGCACAAGAAGAACGCGAACACATGATTAAATTTTTCAAATACATCAATGATGCAGGCGGAAGGGCTATCTCAGCCGAAGTAACGAATATTCCACACGAGTTTGAATCTTTGCGTGATGTATTTGAAACTGCGCTTGAGCAAGAAATAGGCGTAACACACAGCATCTACAAACTCGTAGAAGCGGCACGCAAGAACCGCGATTATATCACAGAGCATTTCTTGCAATGGTTCATACAAGAGCAAATGGAAGAAGAAGTAAATGCCCGCAGAGCTGTCCAATTATTTGAAATCATAGGAGATGACACTGGATTGGGCTTGTATCAGATAGACAAAGCTATCCGCAAAGTACGCGAAACTGAATAAAAAACAAGGGCTGACGTGCATGACGTACAGCCTTTTTTTGTTAATCATTAGATTAAAAAGCCCGCATACTTTCAATAGATATTACCCGCACGTTTTGTTTCAAAAAAGCCAGATTTTCTTCTAACTCTGCCATAGTATCAGCTATCAGCGTGATGTGTCCCATTTTTCTGCCTATTCTTGTATGCGTTTTGCCGTAAAGGTGCAGATAAATACCTTGCCTACCCAATACTGCCTCAAGTCCTGCATAAACTACAGTAAAAAAAAAAAA
>JAAFJK010000041.1 GCA_013298105.1 Cytophagales bacterium | reverse complement strand
CGTAAGATTAGAGAGATGAAGATTATTAACTTGCGAACGGAAAAGTATAAGGCAAATTTAATTCTTTGTGGATATGCTCTTTCACACGCTCCAAAATATAGACCATAGCGTTCATGTCGTCTGTTTGAGTAGCATCATACGACCTACTTACACTATACTCCTTGCCTACCAAGACCACGAAAAACCACGTCCTACCCACCATATAACAGCCATAAATAGGCGTTTGAGGTGCATCATTCATAAGTTGAGCATCTACCATAGCAATTAAAAGTTGTCCAAGAGGCTCTGAGCCTGCATATTTTGCGGGTTTGTATTCTTGCAAAAAGAAAAAGGGCTTTTGGGGATTTTGCTTGCCTGTAGATACAAACCACTCCACTTTTCCACTTGCTTCTACAGTGGGTGTTACTAAGCTAAATTTTCTTTGCGTAAATACACGATAAAAAGGTGGGTTGTTGAACTTAAGCGTAAGTAGAAAAGGGGCTATAAAAAGCATTTTAAGTTCATCTTCGTTCCAAGTTTCTATATTTTTTGAACTGGAAACCCTCAATTCTTCTTGAAAAGGTGTAATAATAAGTGTATCAGGCACATCAAGCCAAGCTACAAGGGCAGGCAAGTTGTCATCAGGCAAGATGCCAAACTCTTTTTCCACTTGTTCAAAATCCCATTTTTCAAAAGGTCGCTTTATCATAATTTTAAATATTTTAAGCCCCCAACCCCAAAGGGGAGAAAATCTAACCTTATTTGTAGGGTTATTTTTTTGTACTATGCAAAACTAAAGAAAAAAAGCTATCTTTGCAAATATGCTTCTTGCAAAAAACTTTTCAGAAGGCTATCCATTGTAACAGCTTAACTATAAGATTGTTATATGTAAATCGTAAACCTTAAATCGTAAATATTCCTGTGAAACCTATCTTTCTATCCATACAAGCCTTTGGTGCTTTTCATACCAAACAAGAAATTGATTTTCAAAAATTTGACTCGCTATTTCTGATACACGGACCCACAGGGGCAGGCAAGACCACCATTTTTGATGCCATGTCTTATGCACTTTATGGCGAAACCACAGGTGGGCGCAAAAATATGCGCTCTGACTATGCTGAAGACAAAACTGAAACAGAAGTCGAATTTGTTTTCAAAGTAGGTATGCAGGCGCATAGGATTTTGCGCAAGCTCAAGGTTACAGGCAAGGTAGAAAAAACCATTACCGAAAAACAAAGCTATGAACGCGGGTTGTGGAAAGACGACATTTTTACGCCTGACACAGAACCGCTTACCAAAAAAACAGACATCAAAGACAAAATAGAACATATTTTGGGCTTCACAGAAGCACAATTCAAACAAATAATTATTTTGCCACAAGGCAATTTTCAGGAATTTTTGAGGGCAAACAGTGATGCCAAAACTGA
Organism: Cytophagales bacterium; assembly: GCA_013298105.1. Taxonomy (GTDB): domain Bacteria; phylum Bacteroidota; class Bacteroidia; order Cytophagales; family Microscillaceae; genus RDXI01. The sequence continues at coordinate 6,262 of JAAFJK010000041.1, read as the reverse complement.
AGTATTGCAAAAACTTTTCAATGCTGATATTTATAGACAAATCCGCGAAAAATTGGAGGAAAAAGGCAAAGAATATGCGAGCAAACAAAAAGAATTGCAAACCCAAATAGACGCTATTTTGAAAGTCAATCAGATAGAAAACCTTTCTGAAGTAGAAGCCCACGTAGCCCAATTTGAAGAAAACATCAAAGCCCTCGAAGCCCAAATACCAAGCCTCAAAACCCAGCTCGATGAGGAGTCGAAGCAACTCAAAGAAGCACAAGATTTAGACGCGCTTTTCAAAGAATTGGCGGAAGCCGAAACCAAACTTGCCTCCCATACCAAAAATCAGGAAGCGATGGCAGAGTTGCAAGAAAAACTCAAACGCAACGAAAATGCTGAACCTTTCAAGGCAGATATGGCACAACACAGCGAATTGGAAAAACAACGCAAAAGCTATGAAAACAATATTTTGCAACAACAATCTATCATTTTGCGGATAGAGAAAAAAATCGTGGATTTGAACAATATTTTGAAAGAACACCAAGAAACGTGGGAGGAAATCATAGAAAGTAACAAGTTAAAAATCAATGAATTAGAAAAAGTAAAACCCAAATTTGAGGAAATTACGCAAAAGGAAAAAGCCTTACAAGACATTAGCAAAAACCTCCTTGCCTGCCAAAACGAGCTAAAAGCCTTGCAAGAAAAACAAACCAAAACGATTGCGCAAGAAATGGAACTCAAGGAAAAAGCACACAACCTTGAGGTCATCAGGCAAGACAAAGGCAAGTTTGAGCAAATATTGGCACAGATGAAGGAGAAAAACCTTGCCTACCAACAACGCATACAGGTTTTGGAAAAATATACCCAAATCCAAACGGCAGTCAAAGAAGCTACAGAAAACGAGCAAAAACTTGGCAATGATTCCCAGAAAAAACGCGAGGCATACAATCTGCTTGATGCGCAATGGCGTAATAGTCAAGCGTTTGCCTTAGCCCAGACGCTGGAGGCAGGCAAGCCTTGCGCTGTTTGTGGCTCTACGAATCACCCACAAAAAGCCACGCAAACCACGCAAATCGTTACAGAAGAACAGCTTAAAAAAGCCCAAACGGAATACGACAAAGCAGAAAAAAAATACCGCGAAGCCACCGAAGCACGCGGACAAAAAGAGCGCGAACAAGCCGAGATTTTGGCGGAAGGAAAGAGTTTGCGCGAACAGTTAGGCGACCTTGCCTCCCTGACTGCCGAAGATATGCAGGCAAGACTCAAAGCCTCTGAAGCGGACTTTGCAAAAGCCCAAAAAGCGGAACAAGAATCGGCAAAAATCCAACAAACCCTACAGACTATAGCTAAAGACTTGGCAACCCTCGAAGGGCAAATCAAAACCAATGAAGGCAAGGAAAATGAACTGAAAACTGCCAAAGCTGTGCAGGAAAATTTGGTGCAGGCATTGATAAAAGACATTCCGCAAGACATCAACAACGAAAGGGAGTTGAAAGACCGCATGGCAAAATTGGGAGATGAAAAAGAAACTGCCCAAGACCTTTTGCAAAAACATCAGCAAGAACTACAGGCAGAAATTGCCAAAATGGAAAAATCAAAACATACTATAGAAGAAGACGAAAAACACCTCACTGGAAACCGCCTCGAAAAACGCAAAGGCATACTTGACACTATCAAAGATTTGGAAAAAAGCATAGAGAAAAATTTGGCGAAATATGGTTTTGTGGAAACTAAAGAGGTTTTGGAGGCTATTTTGAAAGAAGACGACAAACTGACTTTCAAACAAAAAACCGAAAAATATTTGGCAGAAAAGACCAAATATCAGGCTCTTTTTGATGAAAAGAAGAAAAAAATTGGCACACGCCTCAAGCCCGACCTTGCCTCCCTACAGGCATTGGTAGGCAAGACGGAGGCAAGTCATACAGAAGCGAACCGACAACTTACGCAGACTATCACCAAAAAGGATTCTATTTTGCAACAACGCAACGAAATCAAAAAGCAAAAAGCGGAGTTAGACGAACTGAATGAAACGTATTCGGGCTTGCCTGAACTTATCAATGTAGCCAAAGGCAACAACGCGCTCAATCAGCGTTTTGAGATTTTTGTGCTTTCTGTGTTCCTTGACGAAGTGTTGTATTATGCCAATCAACGTTTGGAGTTGCTCTCGAATGGCAGGTATGAACTTATCAGAAAAGAGGACTCGGCAGACAAACGAAGCAAAGGCGGTATGGATTTGACCATATCAGATGCTTATACAGGCACTATTCGTCCTGTAGAAAATCTATCGGGAGGCGAAACGTTTTTTACGTCTTTGGCTCTTGCGCTGGGTTTGGCAGATACGGCAGTGGCGCAAGCGGGTGGCAGGTCGCTTGATGCGATGTTTATAGATGAAGGTTTTGGTACGCTTGATGCGGAAACCCTCGACCTCGCTATCAAAACATTGCACAATTTGAGTGATGAACAGCGTTTGGTGGGCATCATTTCCCACGTAGCCGAACTGAAAGAGCGTATCCCCGCCAAAGTGGAGGTGCGGAAAATGAAGAACGGGAGTGTGGTGAGGGTGAGTTAGGAAATATGACTTTACTAATCTGTATTTATGAAATTAAAAATTATTTTGTGTCTATTGGTATTTGCATTATTATCATTTTGCACTCCATCATGCGATTTTAGTAAAACTGAATGGAACGAAGCTATAGATACTGAAGCATATCTTTTTAGAGATTGTATGTTAGGAAATGTTCTGAAAATGAGGCTTTTAAATAAATCTAAAACAGATATTATTAAGCTACTTGGAGAGCCAAATGAAGAATTTTCTAAAATGCGCCATGAAATATGCTATTTTATTGAACGAGAGTATTCACAAGGTTTGATGCTTGAACCTCTCAAAGCAAAAATATTGGTATTTTCCTTTAATGAGGAAGAACTATGTTTGAGTTATGAAGTAGAATATAGGTATTAATCTTTCCTGCCGTTGTGGGTATTTCAAAAAACTGGGTGTAATTTTATTCTATAGCTACACTTGCCTACCCAATTTTTTGAGTACCAATAACCTCTCGCAAAATTTGTGTATGTAGGCAAGGCACACACAACAAACTTGCCTGCCTGCCGTTTATAAGTAAAACTTTTTCTGTATTTATCAATTCCTAAAAATATGACCATTGCAGTAGAAATTCCTGATGAACATCTATCTTTTACAAGTGCAGAGGAACTAAAGAAGCACTTTGCTGTAGAAATGGATAGAATTTTAGTGCGTCTGCGTTTTGGTGATGACCTTGCTGATGCAGGCGTTACGATGGCAGAAATATTGGAAGGCAAAAAACGTGCTTTTCAAGAAGTGAAAAATAAACTACCTGAATTTTTCCATGACTAATTTTGAGTACGTGGTAGATGCCAATGTCATTTTTTCATCTCTTATAAGTGGAAAAGCTATCTACAAGAAATTATTTGAGCATTACAAGTTTTGTAGTGTAGATACGCTGTTTTTGGAATTGGACAAACATAAAGAAATTGTACTTACCAAAACTAAGTTAGATGAGGCACAAAAAGTTGCCTACAGTTTAGAGTTGTTCAAAAATATAGCCTTCTTTCCTGCCATTTTTTTACCCAAAGAATCGATTGATAAATCTAAAATTTTGTGTAAAACAGTCGATATAGACTACTTTTTGTATATCGCTTTGGCTATCACGATTGATAAGCCACTTGCTACAAGAGATGTGAAACTCTATGATGGTTTGCGCAAGCAAAAATTCAAAAACATCGTGCTTTTGCAAGATTTGTTGGATACTTTGTAAAAGTTTCCTGCCGTTGTTGGTATTTCAAAAAATTGGGTGTAATTTTATTCTATTTTTTGAGTACCAACAACCTCGCGCAAAAGTTGTGTATGTAGGCAAGGTGCATACAACAAACTTGCCTGCCTGCCGTTTATAAGTAAAACTTTTTCTGTATTTATCAATTCCTAAAAATATGACCATTGCAGTAGAAATTCCTGATGAACATCTATCTTTCACAAGTGCAGAGGAACTAAAGAAGCACTTTGCTGTAGAAATGGATAGAATTTTAGTGCGTCTGCGTTTTGGTGATGACCTTGCTGATGCAGGCGTTACGATGGCAGAAATATTGGAAGGCAAAAAACGTGCTTGGGAAAAAGTAGAAAGTAATTATATAAAAGATATTATACGCCCTTCCGTTTAGGCTGATGGATTATATCATAGATGCCAACATTTTGTTTTCCGCGCTCATAAGTGGCAAAGTTGTTTATAAGACTTTGCTGGAACGTTATCATTGTATCAGTTCAGACTATCTTTTTGTAGAATTGGAACGTTACCAAGAAACTGTCAAAACGAAAACTAAGATGGACGGCACACAATTTACTGCATACTCAGTGGCTCTATTTTCTAAAATAAATATCATACCTGCGCTACTACTTTCTGACAAAGCCAAATCAGAGGCTTTGGAGCTGTGCAATAAAGTAGATATAGATGATACACCTTACATAGCATTAGCTATTGATTTGGGTGTACCACTTATCACACGAGATATAAAACTTTACAATGGTTTGCGCAAGCAAAAATTCAAAAATATTGTGCTTTTGCAAGATTTGTTGAATACTTTGTAAAAGTTTCCTGCCGTTGTTGGTATTTCAAAAAATTGGGTGTAATTTTATTCTATTTTTTGAGTACCAACAACCCCCGCGCAAAAACTGTCGCTTGTTGTTATCAGAAAAAGCAGGCAAGGTCTTTATTTTCTCTCACTGTTTCAAGTTTAGCGAAGCGTAACTTGGAACAGTAGAGCTTTTTTGTTTTTCAATTTTTCTTTGTATCTTTGCTTCAAAAAATGTATGCAGACCTCTTTTTTTACCTCGCCTATGCTGGGCGAGCCTTTGAAATTGAATTACAAGGATTTGATACAAGAAAAATTAGCTTATATTCCTGCGGATTATTTGGCGTATTTGTATCAAGTGGTAAGTCTTATGGCGCAAAACTTTGAGCCTGTTTCGCGTGTGTCAGCAGGCGAGATAGAGGGCTATGTGCAGGCTTTCAAAACTACTTTTGAGCATATCATGAAGAAAGACCAACATTTTCATGTAGCCTATCAGGTTGAAAATGAGTGCGTTTGGGTGCAATGGATAACTACAGACAAAACTAACCTACAAACACAAATAGGCAAAAGCCAATTAGATACCGCCCAAATAGCCACAGAAAATGAAACAGACTTGCCTACCCTGACCGCAAAAGCACAACAAGAAACACAAATATTGTTCACTGACGAAAACATTGTTTTTTGTAAATCTGCCTTGCCTATTCATTGGACTGTAGAAAAGGCGCAAGCTGACGCAAGAGAACTTTTTGGTGTTTTTATGCAATATTTACCCACTTACAAAAATGAACAAGCATTTAGCACAGAAGATTAAAAACCAAATTCTCAAAACACTTGGGTTTGCAAGCGAACAACACATTATAGAGGAGTTGTTTTTGCGGGCTATTTTGGACTCTTTTGATAGAATAGAGATAGAAACCGTGTTGGAGGAGGCTATTCGTGATGCGTTGGTAAGAGATTTACAGGTAGAAAACACCTATACCAAAGATTATTTGGCTGACAACTTCTTTTTCCTTTCTTTTGAGCATTGGGAAAATGTATCGGAAACGGAAAGAAGTAGGTCTGATATGGTGCTTTTTACTACAGGCTTGGCTTTTGTGATAGAGTGCAAGGTATTGCGTTTTGCTGATGCAAAGTACATAGAAGAAGGTATCAAGCGTTTTGTGGAAATGAAATACTCTAAAACAAGTAACTTTGCTGGTATGTTGGGTTTTATTGTAAAAGGTAAACCTGAAAGCATTATCAAAAATCTGAAGAAGAAAATCAAACAGTTTCATCTTTTGCCTGAAAGCGAGCATTTATTGGAAGAAACTATTTTGAATTATTCGCTTAGTTTTCAATCCAAACATATACGCGAAAATCAAACCCCTATCCACATTTACCATTTGTTCCTTGATTTGAGAGAAAACCCCTAAAAAAACTTCATTCACTTACCATGCACAACACCCTCCGCAAAGCCCTCGACCATAACCGTAAAACCCAAAACCCAACCCTTGATTTGGGAAGGCTTGGACTACAAGGCAACGAACCCGAACTCGAAGCACTGAAGGACTTTGCATGGGTGGAAACGCTTATCTTTTCGAATGAATGGCGGGAGTTTGATGTGGAAAAGAATACATGGACAGAACACAGAAGCCAGAACAAGGGAAAGCCCAACCAACTTGCCTACCTGCCGCCCTCTCCC
>JAAFJK010000015.1 GCA_013298105.1 Cytophagales bacterium | reverse complement strand
TTCTTTTTTCAAGAATTTCTTTTGTTTGAGCAGGTTTCCCATGCCCTACCTGATAAGGTTTTATGCCCCAAACAATTTCACATTCATCTTCAAATTTACCTGATGAACTACTTATTTTATTTATTAGTTGCTCTTTTTCAGTATCCATTTCGATAATAATGCGATTATACTCGTCTTTGAACCAAACAGAAGTATTGATAATATTTTCAAAAATAAACTTTCCATTTCTGTATTTCTGAACAGTTACATCATAATTTTTTGCCTGTCTATTTTGCAATACAAATATACAACTTTCCACTGTAGCATCTCGAAACACACCATCTCCATAATCTATTATACTTTTAAGTTCGTAACCTAATATTTCCTTTCGAAATGCACTTGTATTGTTGATAAGCAACCACGTATTAGGGGTAATTAAGCCCAGAAAAGCATTTTCTGATAGCATTTTAATAGTTTTACTTATAAAAAATAAAAAACTGTCTTTTGTTTTGGAAGGTATATTTCTGTATTTTGACATTAAATAATCTTTTTCAATTTCTCTAAATTCTGCACCCCAAGGTGGATTACCAATAATGCAACTGAATCCTCCTTGTATAAAGATATTTCGAAAGCGATTGCGCCACTCAAAAACATTGATTTTCCTTTCCTCTTTAGGCGTGAGTCCAAGGTCTTGGTCATAAAAATCTGCACCAATCAACGAGTTCCCACTCTGCACATTGCCATCGATGGTAGGCAAGACGCGCTCATTAAAAATCTGTAGGGAAGTTTTGATAGAGGCATCTGTTTCGTCTTCGAGGGCTTTTAGTAGGAGCGAAAGTTTGGTAACTTCTACCGCTTGTTTATCTATATCTACACCATAAATATTATTCAATAAAATGCGTTTTTTCTCTATGCTTGTCAAATGTTTTCCGTCAGGCGAGAGCGGATTTTCTTTTTTGTGTTTGTGCGTTTTGGGTGGGTTTTGGAGATAATAACGCAAATGCCAATCCAATAAAAATTGATATGCCCCTATCAAAAACGAACCACTGCCACACGAAGGGTCGAGAACCGAAATAGTAGCGACTTCTTCAGGATTTTTGCCTTCTATTGCCTTGCCTACCGTTTCCGCTACAATGTATTTCACGATATACGAAGGGGTGTAATAAACGCCTCCTGCTTTGCGCACTTCAGGTTTTTCTTCTATACTTGCCTTGCCTGTTTTTTGCAAAACAATGACCTTGCCTAAAAAATGCTCATACGCATATCCCAAAATCTCGATAGGAATGACTGCAAAGTTGAAACGCCCCACGCCATCATTGTCTTCATTGTAAAGGTCTTTCAAAATGTTTTTGATAACTTTATTATCTACATTCAAGGTAGGCGTGATATTGTCTTTTTTCAAATCAAAAATACCTGAATTATAACGTTGGTCTGCTTTTTTAAAAACTTCAAAAAGATTGGAATAGGTATCATTTTTGGCTTTGGCTATCTGTAAAAGCTGTTCGTTGGGTTCAATATTGCGGTCTTCACACACACGCAAAAAAACCATGCGGTCTATCAACAGTTGCACTGCAAAATTGATTTCTTCCTCCTCTAAATTTTTATTTCTTTGGGCAATATTCGTTGCCAAATATTCGCGCCACTTGTTCAGGGAGGCAAGAAAAACATCATTGACAGGTTCAGCGAGTTTAAAGTTGATTTTCTCTTTGGCAAAAGCGGCTATACTTCCTTTGACTACATTTTCGTAGGCAAATTTTTCCCATAAAAAATCAAACTTTGGGAGATACTCTGTGTAGGCGAGGTAGGCAAGGCGTTTGGTCATAGCCCCATCTGTTTTTTTGACAGTTTGGGTACAATCATAGACAGCCAGTTCTGCAAAATTGATAGCTATACCTATAGCCGAGTCTCCATTCCAGCCATATTCACGAATTTGTCTTGCAGGTTCTACATCAGTTTTGATGTGAATGGCAGGTTTTTTCGCTTCTACATAAAATGCTTTTCCTTGATGTGTTTGAAACAAATAATCGGGGCTTTTGGTGGTCTTGCCTATTTTAAGTTTATCTTCTACAATTACTTCTCTATGGTTTTCAAGTTCATCAAGTTTGTTGTGCATATCCC
>JAAFJK010000421.1 GCA_013298105.1 Cytophagales bacterium | reverse complement strand
CGCCTTGCCTGCTGGCTTGACATTGAATACAGGTACAGGTGCTATCTCTGGTACGCCTACTGCTCCAGTAGCATCTACAACTTACACTGTAACAGCAACTCAAGTAGGTTGTGTGGCAACGCAAACATATACTTTTGCGGTAAATTGTCCTGCTATAGTATTTACAGTTACGAGTGCGCCTGCAGGTACAGTGGGTACAGCTTATTCGCTCAATGCGGGTGTAACGGGTGGCAATGCTACTATCACTTACAGTGTATCCCCTGCCTTGCCTGCTGGCTTGACATTGAATACTGCTACAGGTATGATAACAGGTACACCTACAGCTACTGCGGCTTCTACAGCTTATGCTGTTACAGCAAGCCAAAGTGGTCCTTGCACAGCTACACAAACTTATACTTTTGCGGTAACTTGCCCTGCCATTGTGTTTGGAGTTACAACTGCTCCTCCAGCTACTGTAGGAACTGTATATAGTTTGAATGCGAGTGTAACAGGTAATACCACACCTATCACTTACAGTGTATCTCCTGCCTTGCCTGCTGGCTTGACATTGAATACCACTACAGGTCTTATCTCTGGTACGCCTACAGCCCCTACAGCTTCTGCTACTTATACCGTAACAGCAAGTCAAACAGGTTGCTCTGCTACACAGGCTTATACTTTTGCAGTGGGTTGTCCTACATTGGTTTTCAATGCTACTACTGCTCCTGCTGCTACAGTGGGTACAGCATATAGTGTAAATGCAGGTGTAACAGGTAGCACAACTACAGTAACCTATAGTGTATCCCCTGCCTTGCCTGCTGGCTTGACATTGAATACAGGTACAGGTGCTATCACTGGTACGCCTACAGCTACTGCGGCTTCTGCAACTTACACCGTAACGGCAAGCCAAAGCGGTCCTTGTACGGCTACACAGACTTATACGTTTGCGGTAACTTGTCCTACGATTACTTTCACAGTAGCAAGTGCTTCAAATGCAGTTGTTGGAACTGCGTACTCTCTGAATGCAGGTGTTACGGGTAATACTACGCCTATCACTTACAGTGTTTCTCCTGCCTTGCCTGCTGGCTTGACATTGAGTACAACTACAGGTATGATAACAGGTACGCCTACAGGTGTTGTAGCTTCTACAGGTTATGTCGTAACAGCAAGTCAAACAGGTTGCTCTGCTACACGCACATTTACATTTGCAGTGGGTTGTCCTACATTGGTTTTCAATGCTACTACTGCTCCTGCTGCTACAGTGGGTACAGCATATAGTGTGAATGCAGGTGTAACAGGTAGCACAACTACAGTAACCTATAGTGTATCTCCTGCCTTGCCTGCTGGCTTGACATTGAATACCACTACAGGTCTTATCTCTGGTACGCCTACAGCTACTGTAGCTTCTACAGCTTATACTGTTACAGCAAGCCAAAGCGGTCCTTGCTCTGCTACACAAATTTATACATTTGCGGTAACTTGCCCTGCTATAGTATTTACCAATACTTCAGCTCCTACGGGTTTTGTGAGCGCACCTTATAACTTGAATGCAAGCGTAACAGGTAACACAACCACTATCACTTACAGTGTATCTCCTGCCTTGCCTGCTGGCTTGACATTGAATACAAGTACAGGTGCTATCTCTGGTACACCTACGGCTATAACAGCTTCTGCTACTTATACAGTAACGGCAAGTCAAACAGGTTGCTCTGCTACACAAGCCTATACCTTCGCAGTAGAATGTGCTACTATCACGATTACTACTCAACCTACTTCAGTGTTGATAAAAGGTGGTACAAACGCAAACTTCACAGTGGCGGGTACATCAGTGCTTGGCTTGACTTATCAATGGCAAGAAAATGGCTCAAACATCAACAATGGTGGTGTATATAGTGGAGCTACTTCAGCTACTTTGACTATCACAGGTGCAACGGCAAGTTTGAATAACAACACTTATCGTTGTGTGGTAAGAAATGTTTGTAGAAATGAAACATCTTCATCTGCTACCTTGAATATCAACGTGATACCTTCATTCAATACTGTAGCAATTACAGATGTATTGGAAGACTCAGGCGCAAGAACTATCAACAACTGGGCAACTGGTATTGTAGGACCTTCTCCTTTGGAAAGTGCGCAAGTGCTTGCCTACCAAATGGGTACTATCACAAATGGTGCGATGTTCAGTGTGCAACCTGCGGTATCTGCTACAGGTACACTCACTTATACACCTGCCGCGAATGCCAATGGTACGGCTACGTTCCAAGTGCGTGTAAGTGATGGTGTAGATGAGTCTGCTTACCAAACATTCACAATCAATGTAACACCTGTAAATGATGAACCTTCGTTTGCCGCTCCTGTAGCTAATACAGAACAAGTGGCAGGTAGCACAGTGGTTGTTAATTTGTCAGGTTTTGCACCCGGAGGCGGTGCTGATGAGGCTTCTCAAACTTTCTCTGTAACGGCAGTAGCTGTAACAGGTGCAAGTGTAGTAGAATTGCCCACATCTATCACTGTAACAGGTACTACAGCTACATTCAATATGAAACTTTTGACTGCAGGCGAAGCGACTATTCGCGTTACTTTGCGTGATAACGGTGGTGTATTGAATGGTGGTGATGACAGCGTAGAACGCATATTCAGCATCAGGTCTAATGCTCAACAGATGGTCTATCTGCCTTCTCGATTCTCTCCAAATGATGATAAAACCAATGATAATTTTAGAGTAGTAGCGGCTAAAGGTTCTATTCAATCACTCAAATTAGAAGTGTTTGATATAAGAGGCAACCGCGTTTACTTCTCTGATGTGATTGATAAAATCATTGACGAAGGCTGGGATGGTAAGTTCAACAATGTTGAACAACCTCAAGCTGTGTATGGCTGGAAATTGAGCGGTAAGTTTACGGACGGACGCGACATCAAAGCTGAAGATGGTAAAAACATCAACATTAACACAGGTACTATCAAGCTTGTGCGTGGTGTAACCAAAAAATAATCAACCCCAAATCTACAGGGTAGGCAAGCCTATCCTGTAGATTTTACAAAAAATAAAATCATGAAGAAATTATTATATACACTCATGGGTGTTTGTGGGTTGATAGGTTTCACTCAGCAAACATACGGACAAGGTCAGGGTTCAAACTTTGATATGTACAATTACGCGCCTACATTGAATAATCCAGCCATGCTTGGCAACAGTGATGAGGCAGTGGTAAAATATGGTTTTCGCAATCAACCCTTGCCTAACGGGGAGGCTTTTACTACCCATTTAATTACGGCAGGCGTACCCATTTATTTTGGGGCTGAAAAACACTCTCGCCTTACTTTAGGTGCATCTTTGATGCTTGACAACCAAACCAAATTCTTCAAGACGAATGGTGTAATCCTTAATGCGGGCTATACGGTACGTTTGGGCAAACACCAATATCTGGGTGCAGGCTTCCAAGGCGGATTCTCTCAGCGTGGTGTTGATTTGAAAGGCTCTACCGAAAATCAATACAATCCCAATACAGGTAGGTTTGATGCTACACAAGAGATAAACGAAACTATAGATGGACAAAATAAGTCCTTTACTTCATTTGATGCAGGTTTGCTTTGGACTATGCGTGATGAATATGGAGATGACAAGGCTTTTTTGGGCATCAGCTCACATGGCTTCAATCAACCCAACGTTTCACTGGTAGGTGGCAAAGAAGATAGATTGGCTTCTCGCTTAATCTCAATAGCAGGTGTTACAGTTTTTCACAGAAATCACTTGTCTATAGTTCCTAATGTACGTATCATGAACCAAGCGGCTACTACCAATGTAAATATAGGTACGTGGATACGCTATGGCATAGGCGATACACACGCTGAAACTCAGCGCAAAGTGGGTTCTATTGGTTTAGGTCTTTGGTACAATATCAATGGCTCTATGATTAGTTCTGTAGAATGGCATCACCCGAACTTTTTTGCCTCAATAGCTTACAATACTTCAGTAAATAACAGCATCAAAACAATACAAGGTGCTGGTATCGTAGAACTTTGTGTGGGCTTGAAGTTGCGCAGAAAAGCTAAAGTCGTAACAGAAGGTTTTGGTACAAATCCATAGTAAAAGACTTGCCTGCCCGCGTAGATAGATGGGCAGGCAAGTTTTTTTCCTTGCCTGCCCGCGTACATAGATGGGCAGGCAAGTTTTTTTCCTTGCCTGCCCACGCATAGATGGGCAGGCAAGTTTTTTTTCCTTGCCTGCCCATGCACAATATCAGTAAGAATTATTCTGGTTCTTCAAAAGTTATTGCGGAATATTCTGTAGAACAGGCTTCCAGCCTGTTGTTTCAAATGATAAACAGGCTGGAAGCCTGTTCTACAGTTTTGCCTACGCAATAACTTTAGAAGAAGCATTATTCTGAAACACCACAAATTGCTGTACGCAAAAGGCTTTTTGGTTTTAAGCTAACTGCAAGCTCAAAAGACTCTCTGCCGCACGCTCAAGGAAATTGGGAATAATGATAGATTCTGTGAGAGAAATCTTGTCAGGGTCATCGAGATGTGCCAATATTTGGTAATACTTTTGTTCTCCAAAAGCCTCAATAACGACTTGTTTTTTCTCCTCTTTTTGGTAATGCTTCAGCATACCTACTGAGTCTGCTTCAGGGTGAAACTGTGTGCCAAGCACTTCATCTGAAAAACGAATCGCCATAATAGCCCTTTCCAAAGGTATCTCTGGACGAATTTTCTCGAGAGCAAGGAGTTTTGCGCCAAACTCTTCAATCCGCTTTTCGTTGGGCTGGATAAGCTGATAGTCGCGCGAATCTACTGCATAAAAAGGCTCAGGTAATCCTATGAAGCAATCTTCTGTGAATCCATTTTCTTCGGTGCGGTGCATAGGCATCACACCAAAAGAAGTAGATTTACGTTTGCTTACTATGCCCAGTCCGAGATGATTTGAAACCATTTGGAAAGAGTGGCAAATCAAAAAAAGATATTTTTTGATTTCTGAGGTGCGATTGTGTGAAAAAATACTATTTATGAACGCGAAATAGCTTTCCTCCCATGTATTTTCGGTAGGCAAGGGATTGCCAGGACCGCCCGAAGATATGTATATATCATAAGAGAGGTCGGGGATTTCATTTTTTAATCGAACATCAAAGACCTGATAGGAGCCTTCTATGCCTTCTTTTGTCAAGAAGTCTTGCACTAATTGACGAATACAACGCATACCTTCGTTTGCGTGTCCTTCGTACATATCCAATATAGCAATTTTAAGCATAATTTTCAAATGGTTTTACGGTAGTTTTTTATTGAACCAAATAAAATTTTATATTCAGGTCTTTTTTTGTAAGTCAATTAAAATAATTTGAACAAATTTATTTACAAAGATAAAACATTTTTTTGAACATTTTGTTTGAAGAATTTTGTTTTATTCAATTTTTCTAAAAAAAACCATTTTGCAATCGATGTAGTTGTTTGATTATTTTTTGAACAGCCATTCAAAAAAAGGAGGCAAGGCACGCTCCCATGTCGCTACGTCATGTGTACCGCCCTTTATCTCATCATACACAAAGTCGACATAGCGTGTATAACCTTTTTTCTCCAATTCTTGCATCATGTCCACGATGTCATCTATAGCATCAATGATACCGTTGTTGTTACGGTCTTCAGTTTCGTCTTCTGTACCTGCTTGGAACCAAAACTTCATGTCTTTTTTGTGTTCGCCTTGTCTTACGAGTTGGTGCATGATGCGGTCTGCATCTTCGTCATAGTTTTCTTCGTAGGCTTTTTTGCGCCACCAAAAAGAAGGCGAAAACGCGCCTACTTTTGAAAAATGGGCGGGATTATGCCAAACTATATCCATCGCTGAAAGTCCACCAAGGGAAAAGCCCATATAAAAAGTGCTTTTGGGTGTTTTGGGCGTTTTGTAAGTGGCACGTAGGTAAGGTAATAGCTCCTCCAGTACGAACTGTGTATGTGCGGCGGCTTTATTGCCCCTATTTTTATAGTCAGGCTGCGAGGCGGTGCCGTATTCGTTCATGCGGTTTTCGTTGCAGTGAATCCCCACTATCATAAAAGGTTGTACCTTGCCTGCCTTGTGCAGTCTTGAGAGCATGGCAGGCAAGGACATTTTTGCAAAATCTTGTCCATCATTGGATAGCAAAACAGGCAATTTTTTTAGAGGCTTATTGCCCTTGAAAGGCACAATAAGCGTCAGTTCGACTTCGCGTTCGAGGTGTTTGGCGTACAATTTGATACGTTGTGTTTCCCAAGACGTAACGGTCGGCTGTGCAAATAACCACATAGTAAAAATAGATAAAAATAGAAACATTTGTTTTTTTTAATTTTTTCGCCTTACTTTGGCAATATCAGATGAATTGACGATTTAAGATTGACGATTTACGTCTATAAATGTTTGATAGCTAAAGTATTGTCAAAATAAAAGTGATTACTTTATTCAGGCAGATGCGCTTAATTCGCCAAAATTAGAAAAAAACTTTCAAACCTTTTTATTTTTTTTCAACCTTGCAACAAAAATATCACAATTTCTACTCGCCTGCACTCGGTCGGCACATAGAAATGCTCGAATATGGACATTGGGGCTATCCAATTTTGCTCTTTCCTACCTCGCGCGGTAGGCATTACCAAAATGAAGATTTTGGATTGATAAAATCTGTCGAGTGGTTTATCAACAGTGGCAAAATAAAAATCTATTGTATTGATAGCATTGATGGCGACAGTTGGTATGCCAAACATTTGCACCCTGCAGTGCGCGTTTTGAATCATATTTGCTATGACAGAATGCTCAATGATGAACTTGTACCTTACCTACGAAGCCAATGCCATGTGGATAAAATAGGCGTGGGCGGGTGTAGTTTTGGCGGTTTTCAAGCGTTGAATTTTGCATTCAAACACCCCGATAAAGTAGCCCACACTTTCAGCATGGGTGGAGCTTTTGACATCAAAAGTTTTTTGCATGGGTATTATGACGACAATGTGTATTTTAACAATCCTGTGGACTTCATGCAAAATGAAGATGGCTGGAAATATGGACACATGAAAGTCGTGCTGGGTACATCAGAACATGACTTTTGCAAAGGTGATAATATTTATATGTCCCAAATCTTGCATAGCAAAGGGATAGGACATTGGCTGGATATACGCCCATACGCAAATCATGATTGGCCTATTTGGAAGGAAATGTTCCACGATTATGTGAATAAAATGTAATACAAATTACAAAATACAAAGAGAAATAAGAAAAAAAGCGCGAAACTTTGAGTTTCGCGCTTTTTTTATATCTTTGCAAAAATATTCACTGTTTTTTTATGATACAAGGGGCAGACAAAACCACACGCTTTATAGGAGGCGTTTTGATGATGATGGGTGGATTGTATTTATTCCTGCAATCTGTCCACGTGAATTTTGGCATGAATATGCCACTGTATTATGTGGGGCGCACGCCTATCACTTCAGGTTATATATTTATCCCTTTTATGCTGGGTATCGCTATGGTATTTTATAACAGCAAAGGGAGTTTTGGGTGGTTGCTTACGCTTGGTTCGCTGGCAGTGCTGGTGCTGGGCATAATCACGCGCACCCAACTTAGCTTGCAACACATGAATGCTTTTCAGCTGATGATGATTTTGGTGCTTATGGTGGGTGGATTGGGTATGTGGCTTAGTTCTATGCGCGATAACAAATAACAATATGACTTTAGATTTTTTCCGCACGTACTGTCTTGGTTTTAAGGGAGTTACAGAAGAAACTCCCTTCGACAATGTTACTTTGGTATTCAAAGTAGTGGGCAAAATGTTTGCCCTTGCAGATATGGATATTTTTGAAAGTATCACGCTAAAATGTGATCCTGACAAAGCTATAGAGCTTCGTGAGCAATACGACAGCGTAAACGAGGGCTACCACATGCACAAAAAATATTGGAACACAATAACCATCAATTCGGATATGGCAGACAAGAAAATTCTGACGTGGATAAAACACTCCTATGACCTTATAGTAGCTTCTTTGCCCAAAAAGGTACGCGAAGAATTGGCAAATTTGTGATTGAGTAGTGCGTGGGGACACACACCACAAAAATCGTACACCTTAAATCGTAAATACCCTATGTCCACTCTGTATAAATAAATCCTTTCATGAGTGGATTTTTTATCATACTGAGTGTCCAAGGAAGGCTCTCCACAAGTATATCCATACCCTTTTGCTCTACACGCAACCGCCAAGCATCGCCTTCAGGTGTTAGTCTTCCTTCGCGTTGCAAAAAACCATACCTGAGTGAGTCGGGCGAGGCTTTGCCAAGCACGCCCCAGTTTTGGATAACTGCCTGAAGCAAAGTTTCGCCCAGCTCTTTTTCTTGGTCTGTCAATTTTATTTCTTTCCAAAGCGGTATATGTATGGGTATCCCGCAAAGAATTTTATTCAAAATTAAATTTGCTTCGTCTATTTCTTCATACTCTTTTCTGACCAAATATTCAAGCATATAGACCGCCTTGCTTGCCTCCCATTCAGTTTTGAATTGGTTTTTTTCGGTAAGTTTTAGCATATCAAAAAGCCTCATCAAAAAAGGGTGCAAAATTACCATGCCTGCATTTTGGACATACAAAGGCTCATCTATCCATTTTTTGGTGGCTTTGTCGAGTTTTTTTGCCAATTCTTTGAGTTCTTCTTTGCTTTTTTGCGTTTTTTCGGGCGTGTCGGCAGGCAAGTACGTTTCGTTTTGAATTTTGTCGTTGATGATTTGTATGTCTTTGCCAAATATTTTTATTTGTTTCTCATAATATTCTGTCGCACGTTTATTTACCTTGCCTACCTCTGCTACCTGTGGGGCAGGCAAGGAATCAAACCAAATCAATAAAATATCAGGGAAAAATAAGCGTAACACTTCGGTTAGATTGCTTAAATTCAATGATAAAATGATAGTTTCAGGAATATTATTTTCTATTTTTTTATCTTCTATTTTTTTATTTTCTAACAAATCCGTCAATAAAGTGAGTATCTGGGTAGGTGTTTTGAGAAATTTTATCAAAATCTGGGCTTGTTTTTCTACACTTTCATTTGCAAAAGTATCTATTGGAAAATTTAACCAAATTTTATCAGATTTTTCTTCTTGGTCTTCTTTTATTTCTATCTCTTGAAAAACATTTTCTATAGCTTTCTTTAACTCTTGTTCTTTTAGTTCTTGTTCTTGTTCTTTTAGTTCTTGTTCTTCTGATTCTTGTTCTTTTAGTTCTTGTTCTTTTAGTATTTGATTTTTTTGTGTGTCATTGTCTATTTTTTGAATTAGTATTTTAATATTTTGAAATATTTTATACAAAGTTTTATCTTCTAAATTCAATAATAAATCTATCAAATAAATATTTTCTATATTTTTCTGCACATAGACAGTAAAAATATCTTTTAGCATATTTTCAAGATATTTATTTTGATATATTAAGAGCAGTATGCTTTGTATAAAATCTATAAATTCTTTTACATTTGTTTCTTTGCTTTGGGCTATTTTTTTCAAAAAATTGCTATACAGTTGTATAATCTCTTGTTTTTTTACATTTTCAAATACATATTTTGTAAAAGTTACTATTTTTTGATGGTCTATGTTTAGTACAAGTGCATAAAAAGTATTACTCAATGTATTGTCATGCAAAACTGTACTAAGCGTTTCCGTTAGGTCTGTTTTCTTTGTTTTGTTTTGGATTACATTTGTCCAAAGCCATTCATTGTTTTCTATAAAATGAATTAGGTTTTTTAGTACATATTTTTTGTTGATTTCTATTTTTTCTACAAAATCATAAAAAAACGTAATTTCATGTAAATCATTTTCTTTCAATTTTTCAAATAAGTAGGCTAAAATATTTTTTTCGTTCAGTTCTTTTTTATTTTCTAATACAAAGTAGGCTATCAAAGTGAAAATACTTTTTTCAAAATCACTTTTTTGAATTTCTAATCTTTCTGTTAATTGGGTGTATATTTTTTCTTGTATATTTTTTATCCAAGCTATTTTAGTAGGCATTGTATTTTGCAAAAATGCCATTATTTCGGCTACTGTTTTGGTATTTATGTTTTCTAATGTAAGCTCATTTTTTGTATTTTCTTCAAGGTATTTATCTTGTAAATAAGCTATATTTTCATTGTTTATTTTTGCGTATGTAGCTATTTTTTGAATAAAATTTTGGATTTTATTTGCTTCTCTATTTGCAAAAGTATTTTTGTAACTGATTACGATTTCTAATAAATTGAGAACTTCTTTCTGAAAATTAAAGGTTTTTTCACGCAAAAGCCATCGGTAGGCAAGCCAATCTTTTAATATCTCTTGATATGTTATCTTTGCGCCATATTCAGTCAATACTTTGGCGATATTTTGGGCTAATTTTATCAATTTGACATCATATTTTGCGAATGCTATGCGCATCATATAGCTTTCTTCTATAAGCATTCCATTTTGGTTAAATATTTTGTCCACTACTTCGTCCCAATTTTTGGTATTTTTCCAAACATATCTCCACTGTTCCAGCCCTAATTTTTCGGCAGGTATGATTTTCATTTGTGTCAATAATGCAATCATTTTTGTTTCTTCTATGGCATAATGCGTTTGTATTTCTGTCAATACATATTTTGTGAATCTTTCAAAATCAAAAGTTACGTGCTGATAATTTATGAAATATTCTGCCACTAATTGCCAAATTTTTTGCCTGAATAATACAGCCGAAACTTTCGCCCAAGTATATTTCAGGGCTAATTCCCTGATAAAAGTCAGGATATTTTGGGTTTCTGTAGGTTCTATTTCTGCCAAAATCTCCATCAATTTATTTTCGGGCAATGTACCTTGCCTACCTGCCGAGCCTTGTATAAGTTCGTCTATTTTTTCATTTTTTGGGGTTTCTTTTTGAATTTCTTTGTGGGCTTCTAATATTATTTTTTCAAAAATTGTCTTTTGTTCTTTTTTTTGTATTTCTATTATTTTGGCATCTATATTTGTGATGTCATATATTTGGTTTATATTTTTTATTGTTTCTATTTTTATAATTTTATTTGCTATTTCATTTTTTAAGGTTGTAAAATTTTTATCCCATACTTTGCTTATAAGCCGTATATTTTTTGATTGCTTGTATTTTTGATTGATGTATTTTTTATATTCAATGAAAAAAGATTCAAATGTATCATTTACCAATATTTGATAATTGATATTTTTTTGTATATTATTTTTTAGGTATGTTAAAAGTATTTTTTGAAAATTTATTATAAATATTTCGTCTTCTTCTTGAAAAATATTTAAAATAAGTGTAAAATATTTTTTGATAATATTGCTCTGATTTGTAAAATATTTTATTTCTGTATCTAAAAAATATTTTATATTTGTACTTTTTAAAATAATTTCTTTTTTATCAAATAAAAATTCTTCATATTTTCCTTTTATTTGTGCATAAAATATATGCTCTGTTGAAAAACTATGCAAAAAAGTATTGATTTTGGTTTGATATTTTTCAAAAAAGCCATCATAATTTTTTAGATTATCTATTTTTTGTAAAAGCACAAAGAAAATACTATCTATTTCTGTCAAAGTCATATCTTTGATAGACATTCCTTTGGCAAAAAAAGCCAATAAAGTTTCGCTCAATAGACTCTTTATGCGTACTTCGGGCATTTTCCAAGTATATTTATTTAGATGTTTGATTGTTTCGTATAAGCGTTCTAAAAAAATGGGACTTATACTATTCAATCCACCTATCCATTGCCAAAGAATTTCAGCTTTGACTTGTCTTGCGAGGCGTTTTTGAATTGTATCATCTTGCCCAAATTCTTGAAACCAAAGCTCTAAAATTTCAGGAGAAGTAAGGCGTATTACTTCCAGAAAATTCTCAAAATCAAACGTATGCGCGAGCGTACCTACAGTTTCACCCAAAGCACCTTTGCCCAGTTTTTTATCTTTTTTCTTATAGTCTATATTTTGCAGGCTCAAAAATTTTTCTAATTCTTTTGAGAAATTACTCGAACGCCAAGAACCACGCCCACTGCTTAAATAATGCACCAACAACTCAAATAAATTGTCAGTTTCTGGCATTTCTTCTACATTTGATTGTTTTAATTCAAATCTATTTTGCGAAAATTTATCTGAAATAGCATCGCGGAGTGCGCCACGCAATTTTTCGGGCGCATTACTTCTAAGTGTATCTAATGTAAAATTTCCTAAATCCAAGGCTATTTCTTCTATTCTCACTGTTACGCCTTTTAGCTCAAATTCATTCAATACACTTTCTACTACAGGCAAAAGCATATTTTTTACTAAATCTGAAGTCATATTTTGGACTTCGCGCGTATCATTTACAGCATATTGAAAATGAAAATCAAAAATAGGATATTGAATTTTGTGCATAGATTATGTATGTTTTTCGCAAAGATATAAAAATACCGTTTATTTTCAACATTGTCCATGTTGAAAATAAACGGTATTACAAACGACTGTTTACAATTTTGTTACTTGATAATCAATTTTTGGGTAGCCACTTTGCCATTCAATACCAAGCGCACGATATACAAACCTGCTTTTAAGCCTCTTGTATCAAGGGCAAGCGCGTTTTCTCCTACTTGTGCTTGGTGTATTTTGGTCATCATGCGCGCCCCTGTAAGGTCTGCCACTTCTACTGAAGCCTTGCCTGCCAAAACGCTGTAAAACGCCATTTGGATTTCACTGCCTTTTTCGGTAGGGTTAGGGATAAGTTTCAGGTTAAAGTTTTCCTGTCCTTCTATTTTTACGGCTACGATTGAACCGAGATGCTCAAGACCACGCTTGTCGATGATATTCAGACGATAATAGATTACTTTGACACCTTGAGGCAAGTTAAAATCTGTATGTACATATTGTTGATAGTTGTCCATAGTACCTCTGGCATCTATAGTACCAATGGGGCTAAATGTATTGCCGTCTGTACTGCGTTGAATTTGATAATGACTCGTTTCGGCAGTCAATTCATTGATTACCAACCAATTCAAAGCTACTCTATCGCCCAATAACTCACCCGAAAACTCTATCAGTCGGGCAGGCAAGGGAATACCAATATTTTTGCCATCATTTGAAAGCTCACAAGGGTCGCCTTTGAGGAGTTTATCAAATACTTCTGCATCTGCACCTTCACACTTGCGGAAGCTAATTTTATCCACTGCAAGGTCATTGCCGTTTTGGGTCAATGAAAGATTTTCGATACAGATATTCATTTCTCTTACATTGCGAGGCGCACGATAGATACAACGAATAGCGAACCAGTTGTCAGGCGATTCAGGTATTAAAAAAGACGAGCCTAACACTTTCAAGCGTGCATTGGAGGCTTCATTTACATTTTCTGCCCCTGTCCAGCCATTGTTTTCAGTAAGACTGCAATGCATAGCCGCCCCATAAGAAGGAGGTCTTGTACCATTACTCACGAGTGCAAAAATTCTATTGTTGCCAGGTCGAGGCAAATGACGCACTTGTTGTTTAGGATTTGGCAAGGCAAGCTCCTCCTCAAATAAGCCTGAAGGATTTGTTCCAGACCTCAGTGAAGGCAGGAGTCCCATATCTGTAATACCGGGCAGGCGAGTCATGCGTGTTTCATTTTCGTTCGCATCTCCATTCGTAGTATTATATATGTCGCGTATGGTAGGCAAGGTGCCATCAGCAGGATTTTCCATATCGCATACCGTAAGGCGTAACTGTGGTACATCAAGATTCCAACCCGCTTGTATCAGGTTTTGCGACCAGATAGAAAACACATAATAGCTTACATCGTCCCAATCATTTACATCGCGTTGTATGGTTTGACACCATATTTTGCCTGGAGGCAAAGTGCCTGATGGATTATAAGAACCATTGACTATCATATAGTTAGCATCTCCTGAAGCAGGTACTGCAGCAGGTCTGCCATCGCCTAAGCCGTTTGTCGCACGATACGCGCCTATGGTGGTATATCCTGTTGAGCCTAATGAAATAGATACACAAGGTTCATTGTTTGCTCCGCCACCACCTGTGGCACAATAGCTATCGGAAGAAGACGTATGCCCCGAATTGCCGTACCCTGAATATCCTGCGCCGTATGATTTGAATGCTTGGTGTACTGTAAAAGCCGTTTGGCGTATCAGATACAATCCTTCAGGTCCGAGTTCATATTGATTGCCTGAACTTACGGACTCTGCGTATGTATGTTTATAGGGGCGTTCGGCTACGGCTATAAGTGATGATGTGCTTGGCAATGCGCCATCGCGTACAAATCCATAGTCAGTAGCATATTGCGCAACACCTGTATTCACAGCACTGCCAAATACACCATCTAAATCATTTGGATAAGGGTCATTTGAAGTTACTTCAGGTATGGTAAATATAGCCGCGTTCATTTTAGTATCAAAATTAGCGGTAGTTTCTGTTTGATTGTTTGGAAATCCACCACCAGGTGCATAATTCACAGCAGGCCATCTTTCGAAGTCGCCATCGTAGGCAAGTTCACTGCCCAAGTTACAATCTGCATAAGGAAATATACGTATGCGCCCATTCAACGTGCCAGGAGTATCTTCATTATGCACATTCATCACTCGGACATAATAAGTCCTTGCAATACTTGTAGGCGTAGTGCTTGGCTGTGTGCCTCCACTGAAAGTAATAGGCACAGTTACGGACTCTGAACCTGAAAATACGGTATTCACACAATCCAACAAGAACAATCCATCTGGATTGGTAGTAAGATCATACGTATCACAATTTGGGTCAGGTGCGCCATTGGCACCTGCAGGATGGGCAGGAGCTGTATAGACCGCTATAGCCGCGTTTCGAGTTGTAGAGTAGCCACTGTTGTCGTATTGAACTGTAACTTTGCTGTAAGTAACATTGGCAGGGACTACAAATTTTATCCAAGAGTCTGAACGTATAGGATTTGTACCATTTGAAACTGGATTACTGCCACCTGGTACTGCACAACCTGTGATGGTAGTAGTGGGTTTGTCTGCACCTGCAGGAGGTGAGCCACCACCGGGTACGTCCATATTTGTAAAATCTCCCTCTAAATCACCATAATCATTGTTGGTTGTGGCAGGACAATCTACTCCTCCCCCCAAACTACTGCCATAGAAAGTACACAATGTACCAAACAACGTCTGTCCTGTGTTACTTTGATTTAGAATACGCACCAAATAGCTTTCTCCGCCACTGCCATGTGCAGTAGATAAACCTGTGATGGTGTGTGAGCGTATTGCTTCTCCTGTAACTACATTTTGGGGAGCGGGAGTCCCTCCTACACCTATACAATTACCAGCACCACCCACACGTGTATAAGCATTCTCATCATTACAATTGGTAGTGGTGTATATAACCATATTCGCATCTGGAGCTACTGCTGAAGTACCATTTCTATTGTCATAGCTTATCGTAAAACTACCCGAACTGGCTACATTGCGGATAGTCTGTTGTGAACATACGCATCTGTCATCGCCTGTGCCTCCTGTACCTCTGTTGTCATAAGAATAAGGAAAGGGACAAACACCATTGGTATTGTTTAATACTAAAGGTGCAGGAATAGCTCCTGTTCCACAATTATTAGTAGCTGATAGTCCACACTCACATTTATCTGCAGCAGCACCTGTACCACCTATAGCATTGTTTGAACCTAAGTTCACACGATAAGGGAAAGCACAAGAGATGCTACCACCACCCGTATTGGGAGAGGGAGGAGTAAGTGAAGAATCACATATATAAGGACGCGTTACAACCGCCCACGATTCACTGCTGATACAGTTATCACAAGCACCTGCAGCATTATAATCCGGGTCTGAGTTAGCTGGGTCAAAACAATTTGGCGTTGTTCTGCCTATTACATTCAAAGGTACACTGCACTTACCTATATCTACTGCGCGAGGAGGCGTGGCAGCAGAAGTACAAGGTGAGTTGTAATCATTTCTACCATCAGAGATACACAAGAGTCCTTTCATACCCACTGAGCCATTCAAGTTCATGATACGGAGGAGATATTGTTGCCCACCATTGGTTTTGAAAGTAACAGATTCTGTTTGTATTGTATTGGTTAAGGTGTTGTTGGCACAAGCATATTGATTTTCGGGATTATTTGCACCGCTTAGCCCTGTGCCACAGTTTACAGGTCCTACACTT
>JAAFJK010000791.1 GCA_013298105.1 Cytophagales bacterium | reverse complement strand
ACCGCAAGGGCTTGAGCTACTTGCGGCTATAGACATGGAGTTTATAGACCAGCAAACATACGCTATCCCGCACCTCTCAAGCGAGGAGTGCGGGATTTTGAATACCCTTTTGGACAAATTACGCCAAGAAAATAAGGTTTAAGAAGCCTTTATTTATTTTTTGAAAGAAAGGCTTTGTAGTTTTTGTCTTTACATTCTTTGGCAGTCGGGAAGCGGTCTAAGCCCTCGCAAGTGCCGTAGGTTGGCTGTTGATTGAGCAATCCATAAAGTCTGGCAGGTTTGCCATTATTCAGATAAAAATGGTAGTTCAACGAAACGTTATTCCATACGTGCATAAGTTCGCTGGGTGCTTTGGCTAAGTTTTTGCCTTTCAAGCTACCTTTTTCTACCTCAAATGCACCACCAAAATTGTAGCGAATTTTTACAGAAAAGCGGGTATCATCATAGCTACATTTTTCTACAGTGGCTTCGATGATATACAGTAGCTTCGCGCTTGATGTCAATACGTGGGCATCAGGATTGGCAGAATCACAACAGTCGCAATAGTCTATGATATACTGATTCAAGATTTTTTTTGCCAATGTTTCGGCTTCTTCTTTACTCATGCAGTCGTGTGGGTCTGCCCAAAGACTGAGAGGCAAAGCGAATAAGAGGCAGGCAAGGAGGGTTTGTATTTTTTTCATAAGAAGTAAAAAATTAAGCACAAAGATAGGCAAGTTTATATATTTTAAGCCTGCCAATTTATAAAACTCCATTTTCAATTTATGAAACAGCCTTTTGAGTTTATGAATGTTTTTTGTAACATTCATTTTTTGTAACTATTTAGCCCCCAGCCCCAAAGGGGAGTTTTTGTGTAAGTTTGGATTTAAACTTGCCTACCAAAACACTAAAATAGGTAAAAATTGGAGATAATTCTCCCCTTTGGGGTAGGGGGCTAAATAATTACTATTTTTTCAAAATCCTTGTAAGTGCTTTTTGATAGCTTGGGTATTCGCTGAGGTTATTGTGTGTACCGCCTTCGATGGTTATAAAATCTACTTGCGGGATTATTTTAGCCAATCTTGCGCCTTGTGTGTATGGAATGGTGCTGTCGGCAGTGCCATGAAAAATATGCACTGGGCAGGCAAGGCGCAAGACATATTTATCTGAACGGAAATTGTAGCGAAAAAGCAAAAATGCAGGCAAGTAAGGTGCGTGATGACTTACCAACGAAGCAAAACTATAATAGGGCGTTTCTAAAATCAGTCTTTCGACCTTGCCTACCGAAGCCACATAACACGCCAACCCAGTGCCAAGCGAACGCCCCAAAACCGTAATGTTGTCTTGTGGATAGTGTTTAGATACAAATTCATAGGCTTTTTGGGCATCTTTCAAAAAACGTTCTTGGCTTGTTTTGCCTATACTTTTGCCATACCCTCGATAGTCTATCATCAGCACATCATAGCCCAATCGTACAAAGTCTTTTGCGACACTGCCCCAACTTGCCAAACTTGCGGCATTGCCATGAAAATATAACACCACACGCTCGGATTTTTGGTCATTTTTCCTAAACCAAAGCGCGTGTAAGCGATTTTGTGCATCTGTGTTTTCGAGATACACTTCTTGGTGAGCTTCTTCAAAATGGAATCTATAGTCGGCAGGCAAGACTTCAGGAAAAAATATCAATCGCTCTTGATAAAAATACACGCCCATACAAACCAAGCCATATAAACCCAATAAAGCCAACAATGTATATAAAAAATAGTACACAATTTTCGTTTTTAAAGTGTTTTGAGAAGGAAACGCGGCTACCTTCTTTGGCTTTTCACGTCTTGGGGTGTGATGATTTGGAGGTCTTGATTTCCCCACGAATTGCGGACATAATTCAGCACATCAGCTATTTGTGTGTCAGAAAGTTCGTTGAACGCCAGCATTTCGCCTTTGTAAGTTACGCCATTCACTACCATAGTACCGCGTGCGCCATACAGCACTTGCTTGATGGCGCGTGGGCGGTCTTGCATGAGATAGTCCGACTTTGCCAAAGGTGGGAAAAGACTTGGCTCGCCTTGTCCATTTTGGGCATGGCAAGTTTGGCAATTCCATTGATAGACCTTTTTGCCACGCTGTATGCTTTCTTGCAAAGGGTCTGTCTGAAAGGCTGTCAAGGCGATACAAAAGCCCATCAAAGCAACAAGGATTTGATACTTCATGGGGTTATTTTTTGATAAATGTGATAGGCACTGCGATGCGTGTTTTGTCCCACAACAGCACCATATCTGCACCTTTTTTGCTTTGCTCGAATTGTATCGTGAAGCCCTCATATTCGTCTTCGCCTATTTCTACAGGTACTTCCACTTGGAGTACATTGGTAGCTTTACTTTCTTCATATTTGTACGCGCCCCATTGTCCTACGGTACTATTAAAGATAACAGTCCATTTCTTCTCATCAGGGATAGAAAAAAGGGTATAAGTCCCCGCTTTCAAGGTTTTTTTATCAAATTTGATGTCTTTGGTAGTCGTGAACTCGGTGGCTTCGTTCGCACCTGTGCGCCATATTTTGTTGTAAGGCACAAGCGCACCAAAGATTTCACGTCCATTTTTGCTGGGTTGTCCGTAAGTAACTTTGAGATATACGTCATCTCCCAAAAAACTTGCCATACAAAGTGGGCTTGCTTTTGGCTTGGGTTTGATTACTTTTTGGGCGTGGGCAGGCAAGGCAAAACTTACTAAAGCCAACAGCATGAGTGCGAAAAGTGGTTTGCGTAACATATTTTGAGGTAATAATGTTTTTTTGAATGAATAATATGCAAAGATAACGTGCTTTTGGATAAGTATGTTCGCTTTAACAAACATTTAACTTGCCTACGAGAATGTGTGATTATAAATATTTGTGGCTGCCTTTTTGTAAGACGATATAGCATTTTCAGGCGTGTTTTGAGAGCAAAATGTGTGAAAATAGAAAGGGCAACCACAAGGGATTCCCTACATTCTTAATCTCTACAAAAATTGTCAGACAACCAGAATTTCCCACTTCAAAAATTAGGGGCTTTTTTATGAATTAGTCGACAGTTTTTGGTAAACTATCGAAAAAATGTATGCTTTTACAAAAAAAAGCCTAAATTTGCATACAAAACATAGGTACATGGATTCTATTTCCTCTTATATACCTGCATGGTTGGCTGAGTCAAACAGTTACTGCGTGGTGGTTATCAATTCCAAAGGCGATTATCTATATCAAAATGAGGTATTTAAGCAAAAATACCTTGCCTACCCTTTTGCCCAAAATACCACGCCTGAACTATACACTCGCCTACAAAATAACCAAAAAATAACCATCGAGGCAGAGATGACTGCACGAGAGTTTCCACAAAAAAATAAGTGGATACATTGGGAATGTAGCACATTGAAAAATGAAAATCAAGAAATAATCGGAATAATATGTATCGGCAATGACATTACCATTCAAAAAAACCAAACACAGGAATTACAAGACCTGAAAATCCTTGAAATTATAGCTGGACACACCTCAAACGCTATCATCATCACAGATACAAACAGAAAAATAACGTGGATAAATGAAGAGTTTACGATACTGACAGGCTATACTTCAGCAGAAGCTATAGGTAAAACACCCGCTTCACTCTTACAATTTGAAAAAACAGACCCACAAACTATCCAATACATACGCGAAAAATTAAATCAACGCGAATATGTAAAATTTCAAATATGCAACAAAGGAAAGTTCAACCAAGTCTATTGGACAGACATAGAAATACAACCCCTCACAGACGAAAATGAGGTTTTTATTGGATTCATAGCCGTACAGACAGACATCACTGCACAGAAAAAAGCTGAAGAAATAGCCCTTACGAGCCAATCACAACTATTCTCAACCATCAACAATACACCCCATGTCGCTATCCAATGGTATGATGAGCAAGGTGTAGTCATTTCTTGGAATCCTGCTTCAGAAACGCTCTACGGCTGGACTGCGAAAGAAGCGGTAGGCAAGACTTTAGACAAACTGATTTATACACCCGAAGAAAACCAAGTATTCTTGGATAAATTACAAGAGATTAAGAAAACGGGACTTCCACAAGGCTCGTATGAATCGCCCGTCACCCACAAAGACGGCACCCTCAAATGGATACTTACCACTGTTTTTAGTATTCCGATGGGTTCTGAACAAATAGGTTTTGTGTGTATAGATGTAGATATAACCAGCCAAAAGAAAGCTGAACAAGACCTTTTAGAAAGTAAAGCCAAATACAAATCTGTAGTGAGTGCCATTGCAGAAGGATTGGTAGTGCAAGGACTTGATGACAAAATCTTGATGGCAAATCAAGCCGCCTCTGATATTTTGAGTTTAACATTAAACCAACTACTCGGCAAAGATTCTTATGACCCTCACTGGCAAACGCTCCACGAAGATGGTACGCCTTTTGCTCCCGAAGACCACCCCACTATGATAACCCTTCGCACAGGCAAAAGCGTAGATAACGTAATCATGAACGTACACACAGGCAAAGACAAACGAAAAATCATCTCTGTAAATTCACGCCCGATATACAATTACAAAAACGAAATGTCAGCTGTAGTCGCTTCTTTTACAGACATCACAGAGCAGAAAGAAGCCGAGCATAAACTCAAAGAAAGTGAAGCCCTTTTGAGGGCTTCTATGGAGGCAAGTTTAGAAGCTATTTTTCTACTCGAAGCCATAAAAGACAATCAGACAAACGAAGTAATAGACTTCACAGTCAAAGACCTCAACCAAAATGCCGCCAAACAACTCCAAAATACACGCGAAGAATTGATGGGTAAAAGCATAGTCCAAAATTGTGGAAAATACCACGACAAAACCAGATTTGAGCAACTCAAACAAGTTTTAGAAACCCAAAAACCCATAGAAGAAGAATTTTTCATGGATATAGCAGGCGCGGGCAGAGGCTGGTATTATCAACAAATCGTCCCTATGCCGCATGGCATTGCTATCTATAACCGCAATATCACAG
>JAAFJK010000399.1 GCA_013298105.1 Cytophagales bacterium | reverse complement strand
GGATAACCAATGCACAAGCAAATGTTTATATTGCTACCCTTTCAGGAACGTATCAATGCGAAGTAAGCAGTCCAAGCTGTACTCAAGAAAGCAAATCGATAGTTATCAACATAGCTACCACACCGTTGGCTGTGAATTTGTCATTGGTAGGCAAGGTGCTGACCTCGTCAGTAACAGACGCGGGTAACTACACATGGTACAAAGACAATGTAGCTATCGCAGGCGCGAACCAAGCCACGTACACACCCACACAAAGCGGCACTTATACACTTACCATCAGCAAAAATGGTTGTGAGGCAAGCTCGAATGCCGTTTTTGTGAGTGCTACTGTAACAGCCTTGCAAAGACCTCAGTCGATTGCTTCTTTTACCTTGTACCCCAATCCCGCCAAAGACAGGACGAATATAACTTGGCACTCAAGTAGTATAGGAACTTGTAACATTACTGTTATGGATTTGAGAGGTACAATAGTACATAGACAAGCAGAGCAAAGCACTTTGGGCAACAATACAAAAGAGTTGGTATTGAATAATTTGCCTAATGGCGTGTATGTAGTGCGAATCCAACAAGATAAAAACACTATTACACAAAAATTGGTTTTACAACCATAATAAAACAGTTTTTTGATAATTTCGGTTGTCTGACATTTTTTGTGGAAGTCCCGAGTTTGTCATTGTGAGCAAAGCGAACAATCTTGTGGTTCGCTTACAAAGCTCAAGATGACAAAGCGCGCTCTTTTTCCTCTCCACAAAAATTGTCAGACAACCTATTTTTTAACCTTACTTAGTCTTTTTTGGGCGCGTAAGCAATATACAAATGCCCACAAAATTAGTGTTACCTTATTTTTTCCACGCTTCTCAAAGACCATGACAAGCGTGGAAAAATATTTTTATTTTTTACCTATCAAGATTTCTTCTTGCAGGCGTTTGAGGTCATAGTTGATAAGTGATATTTCTTCACGCAGAATATCACACATTTCAATACGATTGTCCAAATCATCGCTTTCATATTCGCCCCCTATTCCTGCAAAAAGACCTATTTTTTCTTGATAACCCTCATCAGCTTTACTGGTAGGAATTTCCAATTCGTGCCATTTGCGCAATACCTCATCTATGCCGTTGGTAGTTTCTGTACCACGATTAAAAGGCTTTTGCAGAAAGTTCCAAATAAAAGGAGAAAACAAGCCCTGATTATTTTGCTTATTAAAAATAGCGGCTAAATGATTGCGTGGAGTCATGTATTTGACTTTTTTGTGGATAGCCATAGACCTGAAGCTGTAGTATGTACCTACTACCGCGCCTACCATTACAGTGCTTTGCTCCGCAATATTGGCAAGGTCTGGACCATCTTCTGGATTATTGATTTTGATGACTTCGGTAGCTATTAGTCCTGCCACCATAGTCGTAACACCGCCCGCCAAGATAGAATAGGCAGTAGCACGATTCAAGCGCGTACTTATCCAGTCGTTTAAGTGGATTTGTAGCTCGCGGGTACGGACAGTTTGGCACTCTATCTCAGACAGGCAACTGCCTACGTCTGCCAAGCCTACAATTATCCTACCTTGTAGTTCTGTTTTGATTTTCAGGATTTCTATGTCGCTGGCTTTGTTGTCTTCGAGGCGTTGTAGCTCACAAAGTAGGGGCTTGATGCTGAGATTTTCGGCTATTTTAATGGCACGGTTAGAAAAACGAGTTTTCAATCTTGCATCACAAGCACTTGTGTCAATATTTAGTTTTTGAATTGAAGCCACAAAGAGCGAGTCATAATAGCCTGAGGAAGCTGATACAGGGCAGTCATCTTCCGAAAATTCATTGATTACCAACGCTTTGCGTGTGCAAGAGGAGAATGCAAGTAGGCTTAAGCACAATAGACCTAAAAAGGAGTTAAAAGTTTTACGCATTTTTTAAATGGGAGATAGTTAAACCATAATGCCTAATTCCGTAGCTATTGCCGTTGGAAATCGGACTTCTTCGGGGTGCTTAATCAAATGATTTTGTAGTTTTTCAAACTTCGTTAGCATTTCAGGAGCATCGAACCATACGAATAGCCTCCGCCAAAAACTGTTACAGCCACGAGGTCGTTGGGTTTGAAGCGATGTTTATTTTCCCAAAGAGCCACAGAACAACCCGCGCAGCCTGTATTGCCGAGATATTGAATGTTTGAAAGGGCTTTTTCTTCAGGTAGTCCAAGATTTTCGGCTACGTTTTTGGTGATGCGCCAATTCGCTTGATGCGGTGCGAAGTAGGCAAGTTGTTCTATAGTGTAGCCATTCTTTTTTAGAATGTCAGTCGTAACTTTTGCCATATATTGACAGGCATTCAGGAAAACGTCCTTGCCTGCATTCATCTTGAATCCTTC
Organism: Cytophagales bacterium; assembly: GCA_013298105.1. Lineage (GTDB taxonomy): Bacteria > Bacteroidota > Bacteroidia > Cytophagales > Microscillaceae > RDXI01. The sequence continues at coordinate 3,584 of JAAFJK010000399.1, read as the reverse complement.
TGTATTTGGGCGCAAAAAAACGCCATCAACCGCCTTGCCTACCGTACCCGCCCCCGCCGTGATGATGTCCAAGACCTCCCAATCTGTATCTTTTAGGCGTTCTTTGGTTACGAATACAGCCGTAGCCGCATCACCCCAAAGATGTCCGCCTATCGTATCACGTTCATCACTATAGGCAGTATTATGGTCAGACACTAATACAAGTGCTTTAGTTGCTTTATTCATAGCAAAGTAACCTTGTACTACCTCCATAACATTCAAAAAAGATGAGCAGGCAGTAGAGATAGAAACGACAGGTATATCGCTGATTTTCAAGTAGTTTTGTGCCGCGTGTGCGAGCGTATGAATCGTATCATAAGGCGTGTAAGTCCCACCCACTATGAGGTCAATCTCGGAGGCAGGAAAGGGCAACCCTTCCAGCCCCAACGCCAAGGCAGAGAGTGCCAAAGTGTTCGTATTTTCGGTAGGAGAGGCTTTTCGTCTTTCGCGGATACCTGTACGCGATAGTATCCATTCATCAGATAGACCATTGAGTTGCGAAAAATGCTCATTGCCAACTACAGTGGCAGGGATATAAGAAGCAATATGGGTAATATACATAGCGGGTGCAAAGATAGCTTTTTCTTTAGAAAAAGCGCAACAGGGCAAAAGAAATAACTACAGCTTTTTCTTTAGAAAAAGCGCAACAGGGCAAAAGAAATAACTACAGCTTTTTCTTTAGAAAAAGCGCAACAGGGCAAAAGAAATAATGGTTCTTAAAAAGTTATTACGGAACAGGCTGTAGCACAGGCTTCCAGCCTGTCGTTTTCAAGTCATAAACAGGCTGGAAGCCTGTGCTACAGTTTTGCCTCCGCAATAACTTTCGAAGAACCTATTTTTTGTAAAATCAAATCTTTTTAGGTTTATTTTCACAAATTAAAACTAATTTAGCTTTAATTTGTAAAAATAAAGCTAAATTAGCTTTATTTTTGCAGATTATAGGCTATCTTGGAGAGGTAAAACTATCATTGTGCATTTTTAATTTCCTAACAATTTAATAATCAAAGCATTAAGTTATCATATCACACATCTTATTTCACATTCCGTACTCATGTCTTTATTACTATCTGTTTTTTTGGAAGTTCCTATGTGGGAAAGCCCATTTTTTTACATGGCTTTGCTATTTAGTTTAGTTTTAGGGCTTTTATTTGGGCAAATGCTATGGGGAAATAAAAACAAGGCAAATGATAATACCTCTGACCTCACTGCGCAAAACATACAAATCCCCCAAATAAAACAACAAAATCAAGCCTTGCATCAGCAAACCCAAGCACTACAAAGCACGATTTCACAACAAATAAGCCATATTACCAAATTAGAAAATACCCTGCTTCAACATGACCATACGCTTATCCAAGCCTTAGACAATAGCAAAGCGGAGATTACGCATAAACAACGTATCATTGAAAAACAAAGTCGAGATTTGTTGGATAGTATCATTTATGCCCAACATATCCAAAGCGCGATGCTCCCTAAAAAAGAAAGTATCAAAAACGTATTTTCAGATGCTTTTGTATTTTTTAGACCACGCAATATAGTCAGTGGCGATTTTTATTGGTTTAATACCAAAAACCACCGCTCTATATTGGCAGTCATAGATTGCACAGGGCATGGCGTACCAGGGGCTTTTTTGAGCATGATAGGCAATGATTTATTACATAAAATCGTTACTTTCAAAGGTATATCAGAGCCAGATAGGATTTTGCAACAACTTCACCTTGAGATGCGCTTCACGCTTCGCCAAAAAGAAAGTGGCAACGAAGAGGGCATGGATATGGCAGTCTGTACGATTCATCAAGTACCACCTGATTTAGAAGATTTGTTTGGCAAACCCCGCATAGAGTTTGCAGGAGCTAAAAACTCTTTGGTCTATATCCAAGAGGGAGAAATGAAAGAAATCAAAGGCAACAAAGCACCCATTGGAGGATTCTTGTACGAAGAAGAACTTGAGTTTACAAAGCACGTGATAGATATGCCCAAACCGACTACTATTTATATGTTTTCGGACGGCTACCAAGACCAATTTGGGGGCAAAGATAAACGCAAATTCATGGTTACACGCTTCCGAAAACTGCTCGTCGAGATACACAAGCAAGATATGGCGCGGCAGGAGCAAATTCTCTCACAAAGCCTCGAGCAGTGGATGGGCGAACACGCACAAGTAGATGATATACTGGTAGTGGGTGCGCAGATAGGCTCAGCCAAGAACCTATCAAATTTAGAAAATTTTTAGGTATATATATTTCGGATTGCCAACCGATACCTCTTATACAACACAAAAGAACTATATTTATTCAACCCAATCCAACAACCCTACACTATCATGCAAAAAATTTTGATAGTTGATGATGAGATAAATAACTTACGAGTCATTACAAACTTGATTTTGGCGGTTCGAGAAAAATCAGAAATTTATCAAACTGCCAACAGCCATGATGCCATTTGGAAAGCTACTGAAAAGGAGCCTGACCTAATTTTATTGGATTGGAGTATGCCCGATTTGACGTGCATAGAGCTTATCAATAGGTTCAAAACTACAGTAGAAACCCAAAATACGCCCATCATCATATTGACAGATGCACACATATTGCCAGTAGAGATAGAGGAGGCTTTGCAAGCAGGCGCGGTAGATTATCTTACAAAACCAATAGATGAAATGGAACTTCTCGCGCGTGTGAATGCAGGCTTGAAGCTTTCGCGCCTTTACCAAGCCATTAGAAAAAGTGAAGCCGCTATCCAAAGACAAAGAATACAATTAGAAGAACTTTCAAGAGAACAAAATTATTTATTGGCTATCGTATCACACGATTTACGCTCTCCACTAAATAAGGCTTTGGGACTTTTACAATTTTTGCCTTTAGATGGGACACTGAATGATGCCCAAAGAACAGACATGGAGATGATAGCCAACGTCTTGGAAGATGGACGAAAATTGATAGACGATATATTGACTATCAATGCCAAAGAAGCTGACATGGAAAAAATAAAATTTCAAAATATAGACCTTGTGGACTGGCTAAAAGATATGGTAGCAGACTTTGTACCCAGTGCCGAAAAGAAAAATATACAACTCCACCTCGAAACTCCCGAAACTTGCCCGCTCCAAAGCAATAGAGAAAATCTTACCCGAATCCTTGATAATCTACTTTCAAATGCCCTAAAGTTCTCTTATCCCAACAGAAATATATACATCACTTTACAAATACACACCGAAAATATCCAACTCTCTGTGAGAGATGAAGGACAAGGTATTTCAGAAAATGACCAAAAACTGATGTTCAGAAAATTCCAAAAACTACAGGCTAAACCCACAGGGGGCGAAAGCTCGACAGGATTGGGGCTATCTATCATCAAAACACTTGTCAATCAACTCCAAGGAGAGATAGCTGTACAAAGTGAGGTAGGCAAGGGGACAAACTTTGTCATTACCTTGCCTGCCCACGTGGAATTTGATTAGCCACATTTAAACTCGCCCTTCTGTTACTCTGTCCTCTTGCAAACCCGCCCTTCTGCCCCCTGTAGCCCAGTTTTCTGTTACCCTGTCC
>JAAFJK010000698.1 GCA_013298105.1 Cytophagales bacterium | reverse complement strand
TTCTATATTTTCTACAGATTGGTTCAGGATTTGTTCGGGTGTGTTTTGTCGTTCAAATCGTTGGTCTATAGATTTGAAAAGCACCGCAGGTACTTCAAACTCTTTGTACTGTATCAAAGCACCAGGGAAAATCACGCTTTCTACCTTTCTTCCGCCTTCTTTGTAGTGTAGATTGGTAGGTCTGATGCCCTTTTGGATTAAGGCTTCTTGTTGTTTTTTGCGTTCTTTGGCATCTTTGGCTACATTGGGATTGATGAAGCGGTACTTGAGTTTGCTACCTGCGTGGATTTTGAACTCGTCCAACATTTCTTGGGTACTTTTTTGAAGTCTTCTAAAGTTAGCGTCCAGTTCGCCTTCGAGATAGATTTTTATAAATACTTCGTCATCAAGTTCGCGTAAGATTTTTTTGGTAGCAGACGTAATGGTATATCGCCCTTCTTCAGTAAAGTCCCAGCGAAAAAAGAAATTTTGTGCCAATACATTGAAGCCCACAAGCATGGCTATGGCTATAAAGAACTGTAAAAGACTTTTTTGGCGCATGAGAGGGGTTTACAGGTTTATGGGTTTACAGATTTACGGGTTTACAGGATAATGGGTTTACAGGTTTACAGGTTTACGGGATAATGGGTTTACATTAAGAAGTAATTTTCTTTGCCTGTTGTTTTATTTTTTGTTCTTTAACGAAAAAAACTATCCTATTTTGTAGGATAGCTTTGGGGTTATGCTTGGGTAGAAATAGGTTCTACAGATACGTAAGAACGATTATCTCTGCTTTTGCGGAAGGTTACGATACCGTCAGCAAGTGCAAAAAGCGTATGGTCTTTGCCTATGCCTACATTGTCTGCAGGATAATGCACTGTACCACGTTGGCGAATCAAGATATTGCCAGCTTTGGCAAATTGTCCACCAAATATTTTTACGCCCAAACGTTTGCTATGTGATTCGCGTCCGTTTTTTGAGCTACCCGCACCTTTTTTGTGTGCCATGGCTGTATATGATTTTAGGGTTAAAAATTAGATGATTAGCCTACAATGCTTTCTATAAGCACTTTCGTAAACTTTTGGCGGTGTCCGTTCAGCTTTTGATAGCTTTTGCGTCTTTTCTTTTTGAATACCAATACGGTATCACCTTGCAAATGCTTCAATACTTTGGCAGTTATACTTGCACCTGCAATGGTGGGTGCGCCAATTTGCACTGTACCTTCATTATCAATAAGCAATACTTTATCGAACGTGATGCTGTCTCCTTCATTGGCTTGGAGGCGGTGTGCATAGATGAACTTATCTTGTTCTACTTTGAATTGCTGTCCAGCAACTTCTACTATAGCGTACATGGTATATTCGGAGGGAAATTTTCAAATAGGAGTGCAAAGTTAGCATTATATTTTAAGAAAAACTAATATTTTGATTTTTTTTTAAATTTTCTTAAAAATAACTATCATCATCATGGGCATGTCTTCGCTGGTGCTTGTAAGTCGGAGGAACTTGCCTGCCATTTTGCCTTGAAATTTATCGCTACCACTGTCAGGAATCAAGAATACTTCCCCATTTTTTATCTGCCACTTGCCTTTCCTATCTTCTGTGGATTCAGGCGAGCGCGTAAGATAGGTGTTATCTTTTTGAAAGATGAAGTAGCCGCTGTCAGCCTTGCCTTTAGCTTCCAAAAACTCTTTACGCATATTGGGTATCATGGCGTTCATTTGTTCTTTTTGTTCAGGGGTGGCTTTGGTTTCGTCTATTTTGGCATCAAAGTCTTCGAGTATCCATTTGCCTATGAGTTGTTTGGCAAATGCTTTGTTGTCATTTTTTGGCTTTTTTTGCGCCATGACCTCTTTGTATGTCCCAAAAGACAGAAATAGCAGGCAGGCAAGGAGCGTGAGTATTTTTTTCATAGTTTGCAAATTTAGAAAAAATTGGGAAAAGTGCAAGACCTGTTATTTTATTTTTTGTAACTATTTAGCCCCCAGCCCCAAAGGAGAGTTTTTGTGTAAGTTTGCATTTAAACTTGCCTGCCAAAACACTAAAATATTGGGGCTGGGGGCTAAATAATTACTATTTTTTGTTGTTTTTTGGGAATGAAAATAAAATAACATAACATGATAATTTCACTCACGCGAAGCCACGCTGTAAGCGTCTGTTGGTATTGCTTAACCGCGTAAAAGCTCGATAACAGACGCTTACAGCGTGGCTAAATATGCTCAAGTTATTTTTTACTCGTTCCTTGTCATGTGTTTTGTTTTCAGAGAGCCATTTAGTATTATTGGTTCTTCGAAAGTTATTGCGGAACTTGAAATATGAGGGATTGAAAAAGTAAGTAATGTTGCTTCAACCCTTCGGGTGGCTAAACTAACTAACTCAAAATGAGTTAGTTAGTTTAGCCACCCGAAG
>JAAFJK010000171.1 GCA_013298105.1 Cytophagales bacterium | reverse complement strand
GAGTTGCGCTCCTTTTTCGCATTTATCGCCCAAGTTGATGTGCTTGTCGGCTATGTCATATACCAGTTCAGGGTAGGCAGTGCTTCGGACTTTGCTCAATTCTCCATGTAGGTGTAGCACGTGCGTACTGCCTGCTTTTTCGTGAAGCGCGTCCACATTTTGGGTAATAATCTCTACCTCAAAATGCTCCTCCAATGCCGCCAACGCCAAATGTCCCGCATTGGGTTGTGCTTGGTAGGCAAGTTCGCGCCTTTCATTGTAGAACCGCAAAACAAGCTCAGCGTTGCGCTCCCAGCCTTCGGGTGTGGCTACATCTGTTACCTGATGTCCTTCCCAAAGTCCACCTGCATCTCGAAACGTCTTCAGACCACTCTCGGCACTGATGCCCGCGCCTGTCAATACCACGATTTTTTTTCTTTCCATTTTGAAAATATTTTCACAAAAATACAAAAAAAATAATAATTTATTCAAATAAGCACTATCTTTGCACCAAAATTTTTGAAATTAGCATAATTCTATCCTTTCAACAAATGGCAAAGGTAAAGTATTTTTACAATCCCGAAACTTGTTCCTACGAGCGTGTACGTACAAAAACATTGGATATTATCCTGAATTTGACGGTCTTTTTTACGCTCGCCCTTATCCTTGCGATTGGCTTCACGATGCTCTATGGTAGGATTTATAAAAGTGAGCAAGAAGTAGTACTCCGCGAAGAAAACCAAGAACTGCTTGAGCATTACAATATTCTGAACAAAGAGTTGGGCGAAGTGCAGGGCATCTTAGAAGATATACAAAAACGTGATAACAACGTCTATAGAGTGATTTTTGAAGCACCGCCCATAGCAAGCTCTGTCCGCAAAGCGGGTAGCGGTGGCAACAACAAATACAAAGACTGGCTTAAAAAAGGACTTAAAAAAGAAAAATTAGTCATCTCGACTGCCGAAAAAATAGATGAACTCAAGCGTAGAATGTACGTACAGAGCAAATCTTATGACGAAATATCCCAATTAGTCAAAAATAAAACCCAAATGCTGGCATCTATGCCTGCCATTCAGCCTGTAGCAAACAAAGGACTTACGCGCCTTACTTCTGGCTTTGGGCTAAGGGTACACCCCATCTACAAAGTAGGACAATTCCACCCTGGCATAGATTTCGCGGCACCACAAGGCACGCCCATCTATGCGACTGCCGATGGCGAAATTCACAAAGCTGAATTTGAATCGGGCTACGGCAATCATATCATCATAGAACATGGCTATGGCTACAAAACACTCTACGGACACATGGTCAGCTTCAATAATATGAAAGTAGGACAAAAAGTAAAACGTGGAGAATGTATTGGTTTTGTAGGAAGTACAGGTTTCTCGACTGCCCCGCACGTGCATTATGAAGTCCTCTACAAAGGTGAACACATCAATCCTGTCTATTTCTTTTTCAAAGACCTCACAGCCGAAGAATACGAAAAAATCCTCGAACTCGCCAATAAAGAAAATCAATCGCTTTCGTAAGACGTAACAAGAAGATAGTACATAACAAGTTCTTAGAAAGTTATTACGTAATTAAGTCGTACAGCGAGTTTCCAACTCGCCACCTCATTGCATGAACAGGCTAAAGCTTATTTTACAGTTTTGCCTCCGCAATAACTTTCAAAAAACCAGTATAAAATTTAACTTATATAAAAAATGGTAGAGTTCAAAGTACAAATAGAAGAAAGTTTTGTACAAACTTTGGGACATAAACAAATAGAACTTCATTTGCAAGAATTTATGCAAAAAATGCTTATTAAACTTTCAGCACAAGATATACTGAAAGACTTGGAAAGCATTGACCTTGAAAATGACGAAGAATGGCAAATGTCAAGAAATTTGGCTTGGCAACAAGAAAAACATAAATATATTACTCAAAAATGATAGATTTTGTGATAGATGCAAATATATTGATGAGCATACTGATTACTGGAAAGGCAAGTTACAGACCACTCTTAAGTTACTATAATTTTATTCTCCCCGATTTTGTTTTGGTAGAACTTGAAAAGTACAAAGAGGTCTTAAAAAGTAAAACAAAGATGCAAGAAGATGAATTTTTGCAATGGAGTTATTTTGTATTTTCACAACTTACCATTTTACCCAATTATACCTTGAGCAAAGAAAGTCTTGAAAAGTCTGAAAAATTACTTGATAAAATAGACTTAAAAGATGTAACTTATGTTGCTTTAGCTGTGCAGTTGGACTTGACACTATTGACAAGGGACAAACCTTTGTATGAAGGTTTGAGAAAACAAAAATTCAAGAAAGTTGTAATGTTCGCTGACTTTTTGCAGACAATTTGACAAACACCACCCATGCATATCGTATTGGCTTCTGTACTAAAAAGCCATGAAGATGTCCGTTTGCACCACAAAATAGCCCATTCTTTGCAGGGCGCACTGCCTGATGCCCAAATAGAAGTTTGGGGACAAGGCAACCTTTACGATTTTAAGCGGCTGGGCTGGGCGCGTATCTGGGCAAATCTTACCTTTTTTTTGGCACTTTGGCAGGCAAGACCACAAATAATCATAGTGGCTACTTTCGAGCTTCTGCCTGCGGGTGTGCTGTATAAGTGGCTTCGGGGAGGCAAGTTGGGCTATGATGTCCAAGAAAATTATGCCTACAATGTGCTTTATACCCGCGTATTTCCGCGTATTTTGCGGTCTTTGATAGCTTTTGGGATAAGGTCTATAGAGCGTTTGGCACTATTTTTTGTGGATTTTGTGTGGGTGGCAGAGGCTTGCTATATTGTAGAAATGCCTTTTTTGAAGAAAAAAGCGGTGTTTTTGCCCAATAAAGTTTCCAAAAAAACGCTTCTACCTTACCTCTCCCTGCCCTTGCCTGCCCGCGTAGGCAAGGTGGAGATGCTTTATAGCGGTACAGTATCCAGTGATTATGGGGTTTTTGATGCGGTGGAGTGGGCTTTGGTGTGGCAAACAACCTTGCCTGCCCTTACGCTCAAGATAGTAGGGCATTGCCCACAAGAAAAAGATAAAATAAAGCTGGAAAATTTGGCACTGGCGCACCCATGGATAGTTTTGGAGATAGCTTCACAGCCTTTGCCACACGCCCAAGTGATGCGTGCCATGCAAGAGGCGGACTGGATAGTGATGCCTTATCAAATCAATAAAAGTGTCCAAAACCGTATTCCTACCAAGTTTTATGAAGCCTTAGCACTTGGCAAGCGTATGCTTGTGAGGGAAAATAAAGCGTGGCAAACTTTCATGCAAGATTTTCCTGAAGCAGTAGTAGTTTGGATTTCAGCGGCAAAAGACCTAAAAAAATTGCCCTCTGCCTTGCCTACCCGCTACACTGAAGGCGTTTTTTGGGAGGAA
>JAAFJK010000780.1 GCA_013298105.1 Cytophagales bacterium | reverse complement strand
CAAAAAATAGATTTTGAAAAACCTGAAACTAAAGTAATCCCTATTACCAAAACCCGCAGACTGTTCAGCCCCTTGCGGGCAGTCGGAGCTGTACTTTTGATAGCTACTTTGGGTGTGGCAGTTTATATCTTGTCAGGCAGGCAAGGACAAGAAGAAGTATTTGCAAAAATTACCAAAACCCGAAAAGATACGCCTACCCTTACTTTAGAAGACAAATCTACCATCACACTTGCCCAAAATGCCCAAATTACTTTCCCCGAAAAATTCAGCCAAAAACACCGAACCATACAGTTTCAGGGGCAGGCACACTTCGCTATCGCACCCGACCGCGCCCGACCTTTTATCATCAAAACCAACCAAAATGCGACTATCAAAGTCTTGGGTACAAGTTTTTGGATAACCGCTTACCCTGATACAGACCACGTAGAGGTGAACGTAACGGCAGGCAAGGTCGAACTCGCCTCCCAAACCCAGCAAATAATCCTACAAGCAGGCGAGTCAGGCATCATGGCAGGCAAGGGCGAGATGATAAAAACCAATACCCGCGATTTGGAAACCGAAAACCGCCAAAAAACGTATTCCTTGAATTTCAAAGATGCGCCCTTGCCTGCCGTCATAGAGAAACTAAACAAAACCTGTGGCACAAAAATCGAATTCTCCCCCGAACTACTCCACTGCTCACTTACCGTAAATTTTGATAACCAAGACATAGAAACTATCCTTCAAATCCTAACCGAAACACTCGAAATCAAACAAACACAAGGCAGGCAAGGCATCACATTGCTGACAGGCAAGGGCTGTCTGTAGTTGAGAGGTAAGAGGTACGAAATCTTATCCAACTAACTCAAACTATCGTAAATTGTAAATCGTAAATCGTAAATCGTAAACCGTAAACCGTAAACCGTAAACCGTAAACCGTAAATTGTAAATCGTAAATCGTAAACCGTAAATCGTAAATTATAAATCGTAAACCGTAAATTGTAAATCGTAAACCGTAAATTATAAATCGTAAACCGTAAATTGTAAATCGTAAACCGTAAATCTAAAATCGTAAATCTAATACAGCCATCTTGCTGTCCCAAAATAGACCGCCAAGCCCAAAAGGTCATTCGCAGTCGTGATAAAAGGTCCAGAAGCTACCGCAGGATTGATGTTATATTTATCCAAAATGATGGGCGTGATAGTTCCCATCAAGGAGGCAAGGATAACTACCGAAAGCAGGGCAATCGCCACCACTGCCGAAAGTCGTATATTGCGCTCAATCAAATACGAAAACACAAAAACCGTCAGCCCAATCACTATCCCATTCAGTACTGCCACCACAAAAACCTTGAAAAGTCGTGAGCTATAATTTTCTTGGTATTGAATAGTGCTGGATTTATTGGCAAGACTTTGTAAAACTATAGAGGAGGACTGAATGCCTACATTGCCGCCTGTAGCTGTGATGAGTGGTATAAAAAAAGCCATGGCAGGCAAAAGTGCGAGGTCTGCCTCAAAAAAACCAATGAATTGCGCCCCTACCAGCCCTCCAAACATTCCAATAATCAACCAGGGCAACCGCGCCCGCGTAAGGTGCAAAATGCTATCATCTTCTTCTACCTCCTCACTTAGCCCCGACATGAGCTGTCGCTCAAGCTCCGCTTTGTCAGTGATGATGTCCACCACGTCATCTATAGTTATTCTTCCTACAAGTTCGCCACGTATATTTACTACAGGCAATGCCTCAAGGTCATATTTTTGCATCAATTCAGCCGCATATTCGTCTGAATCAGTCGTCTTTACCGTAACAAGTTCATCTGTAAAAATATCACCTATGCGTACAAAATCATGTGCCAAAATCATTTTCTTGAGCGAAACGCGCCCCAGCAGTTTATTGTGCGCATCTACGACATAGAGTGAGTATATTTTTTCTACATTTTCTGCCTGTAGGCGTATTTCATCTATAGCTTGTTTTATCTGCCAATCTACATTTGCCTTTATAAGTTCTTTTTCCATGATAGCTCCAGCCGTACCTTCTTCGTAGGTAAGGAGGTCTTCTATGTGTTGGGCGTGTTCGTCATCTGTATATTCGAGGATAGGCTCTTGGCGGGAGGCAGGCAAGTTTTGGAGTAGGTCAGCCGCATCATCTGAGTCCATACAGTTCAGCCACTCCGCAATCTCCTCCGCAGAAAAGTTTTTCAAAAACTCTTTGCGCACATCTTCGTCCAAATGCACCAATATATCTGCACAAAATTGCAAATCAAGCAACTGAAACACATAAATACAGCCCTCTGTATCAATCTCATATAAAATAGCCGAAACATCTTCAGGGTGCAGATTTTCAAGCATATTTTTTACAAAATCGCTTTCCTCTTTCGCTATGGCAATTACCAAGTCGTCAAATTGTTCTTCGGATATGATGGCAGTCATAAGAAAATATCGTTGCCCGTTTTTAGTTTTGCAAAGATATGCCTTTTTTACAAAATACACACAGCTTGCCTGCCTATGAGTGCGCTTTTTTCTTGCAAAAAGACACTTTTTATGTTCAGCAAAAGCGCGGTGCTGAGTGGCTAAAAAAATAAGAATGTTTGTGATACATCAAAAAGCCGTTATTTGGTAAAATATTACGTTTAATTTGGCGGTAGCCCTGAGATTTTTTGGAGTTTTTGGGTAGGCAAGTATTGCATAGCCCACGCCTTGTATTCGGCTTCTATGGCTTTCATGTCCTTGCCTACCAACTGCTCGATGGCTATACAGCACTGCTTTCCGAGTGCTTCGCCTTGATATTGGGCAGAAAGTTCGTAGAGGTAGCGTTGCACAAATTCGTCCATTTTGTCATACACCCAAAGGTAACAAAAGATAAACCGCGCCTTTGCATACGCATTTTCTTCAGTCATGTCTTCTTGCGCCATGAAGGTAGGCAAGGGCAAATAAGTCGGTTTTTGCAACATTTTCTGCAAAAGAGGCAATCGCCAATTTGTATAACCTTCTACGAATTTGTTTTCTGCTACGCCCCCCATTTCATAAAAAGAAGCAAAACCTTCACTGAACCATTGCTGAATAGCTTGGTTTATATTCGCATCTACAAAAGCGTGTATCAGCTCGTGCCAAAGCGTTCCTTCCCCCGAACCAGTATAAGTAAAAAGGGTTTTGGTAGCAGGTTGATAAAATCCGTAAGCAGTTGATTTTGTGTATGTTGTGAACTCTTGCTTATCTTTGAAATAGACTATCTTGAAAGGGTGTGTAGGCTCGTACTTAAAATGTCGTACATAAATTGCTTGAAAAAAAACATTCGTAACCCACTCCAGCGCGCTTGCCTGCCCGTCTGTGCATCGGTAGGCAAGGTCAAAATATTTGCTAAAATGCTTCATTTTGAAATTGAGCGTGTATTTTTGCTCAAGGGCTGTCTGCCACGTTTTTAGTTCTTTTTCTTTGGCTTCTTGAAAATCTACAGGCGTTTGGTAGGCAAGTAGGTAATAGACCTTGCCTGCCGAGTCTGCTTGCGGATAGCGTACTCTTGCCTTGTTTTTGCCTACTACGCGCTTAATGTCAGGTTTGGGCGAAGTTTTGGATATATTTTTTTGCTTTTCTGGGTAGCAAGAAGTTAAAAAAAACAATAGGAGTAGATTCGCAAATAATTTCACAAAAATAAAAATATCAAAAGGTGTGAATCAGATTATGGTTTAGTATTTTTTGGATTGGCAACCACAAGTGGGTTGCCAATCCAAACTGTTACTGCTTAATAACCAACTTGCCTACCCACGAAGACTTGTTTTGAGGGTGCAAAATACGGACGATATACATACCCGCAGGCAAGTCTGTAGTACGCACTTGCACGCCCATGTCGCCTTTGGGGATAGTGCCATGTTGTACGATTTGCCCTTGTATGTTTTGGATTTCCCAATCATAAGTGCGTACTGCCTCTTGGTCAAAACCTATAAATACCTCCGAAGTGGCAGGGTTTGGATAAAGTTTTACAGAGCCTTGTCCATCATCTGCCAACGAGCTTACACGCGAAGGAATAGTAGCTGGGATAGATTCTGCGGCTTGCAGGACTTCATTGCTTGCAAAGTCTTGGACAAATGCCACTATTTTCAACTTATTCCAATCATAGTATTTGGGAGCGAGAGATGTACTTTGCAACACATCATAAAGCGTAATGCTTTCATTGTACGTCCTTTCCTGCCCTGCTGTCCAATCATCACGCAAGGTTTTGCCAGCCGCGCTTGGTATCATTTTCTTGACCACATTGCGGTAGATAGTTGTACCTACTTGTGCGTTGTTGATGTCTTGCTCTACCATGACTATATGAAGCACTACATCTTTTGTATAAGTTTGTAAGGCTTTCAGCTTCACTTGGACATTCAGTTTATCTACAGGATTGGGTAAAAAGGCAAGACTTATATCAAAGAAAGGTGTACCAAGCAGTTGTCTTTCTGCTTCGTCCAATCCCCACAGAGAGAATTTTTTATTCACGTCTGTAACCCCATTCAGCACACCGCGCGTATTGGCATTGCTTGTTACGGCTATGCCATACATCAGTGAGCGGGCTGTAGGGTCTGCCTTGTTGTCGTTGTATAAGATACTCTGCGTATGGTACTGAAGTTTAGTAGCTTCTGTGGAGAAATTATCCACAAAATCATTTTCAGTATTCGCGTCCATAGTCGTAAAGTGTTCTATGAGGGCGCGTTTTTGCCTATTGCCTATATAGACATCATCGAATGCAAAACCGTCAAGTGTTTGGGCGGGATTATCAGGGTTGCTACTGAAGGTTACTCTGAATCGGACAGTTCTGCCTACCGCTTCAGCCATTACAGCATCAAGGTTGTACTTAGCCGTAACCCAATCTGTTTGTTTTTTGCCAGTCCAGCCTGCTTTACGTGGGTTATCGTTCAAGGAAGGTATGCCCAATACGTTTTCTTCGTTGTACCAATCCACGCCCTTGCCTACCGCGCCGAGCGTTTTCCAGTTATTGCCACCATCTACAGAGTAAAGGAGCGAAGCACCATCAGCTTTATTGTCCGCATCTACCCAAGTTTTAAGTGAAATCATGGGTTTAGTAAGCTGGCTAAGGTCAAAGCAAGGACTTTCCACATACGCTTGTGCGTTGTTGTTGTAGTTGGCATTTAGTCCTGTAGTCCAGATGTTGCTACCTGCAGATTGTATGGT
>JAAFJK010000451.1 GCA_013298105.1 Cytophagales bacterium | reverse complement strand
CCCCGAAGGGGGAACTTGCCTCCCTTTCCAAATGGAGAAGGCTTAAATGCTCCCCCTTCGGGGGTTGGGGGGCTTTCCTTTTTTTATGCTACTTACAGACCGAATTGCCAATTTTCGCTATTGCGCCTCTCTTTTTGAATATAAAAGGCGCGAAACTATTGAAGTCAAAATAGGTGATGTCCCCTTGGGAGGCAAGAATCCTATTCGTGTGCAATCTATGACTACCATCGACACAATGGACACGATAGGCTCTGTAGAGCAGTGTATTCGTATGATTGAAGCGGGTTGTGAGTATGTGCGCATCACTGCACCCAGCATCAAAGAAGCGGAAAATTTGGCAAACATCAAAGCCGAATTGCGCAAACGTGGCTACCAAACGCCCCTTGTGGCAGATATTCACTTCACGCCCAATGCGGCAGAAGTCGCGGCTCGCATTGTGGAAAAAGTGCGCGTAAACCCTGGCAATTATGCAGACCGCAAACGCTTCGAAACTATAGATTATACAGATGCGCAATATGAAGCTGAACTTGAGCGAATCCGCGCCAAATTTGTGCCTTTGGTGCGTATTTGCAAGGAATACGGAACAGCTATGCGCATTGGTACTAATCATGGCTCACTTTCAGATAGGATTATGAGCAGGTATGGCGATAATCCGCTCGGCATGGTAGAATCGGCTTTGGAATTTCTGAAAATTTGCGAAGATGAAAACTTTTTTAATGTCGTGATTTCGATGAAATCCAGCAATCCACAAGTGATGGTGCAAGCCTATAGGCTTTTGGTCAATAGATTAGAAAGCGATAAATTTAAGCCTTATCCTTTGCATTTGGGCGTTACGGAGGCTGGAGATGGCGAAGATGGACGTATCAAATCTGCACTTGGCATTGGCACTTTGCTCGAAGATGGTTTGGGCGATACTGTCCGCGTGAGCCTTACTGAAGAACCCGAATTTGAAATGCCTGTAGGTAGGAAATTGGTGGCGAGGTATAGCCCCCTAACCCCCGAAGGGGGAAAAGCCGATTTACTCCCCCTTCGGGGGCTGGGGGGCTTTGCTCCCCCTTCGGGGGCTGGGGGGCTTTACAATCCTTTCGCCTACAAAAGACGCGAAACCCATGAAGTGGGCAACGTAGGCAAGTTGAATGTACCACGTGTGATGGTAGATTTTAGCCAAATACAAAATATAGAAATGGCTGATTTCAAGGCGTTTGGATATACTTACCTGCCCCTGACAGACAAATGGGGAAGCAATGATACAGCAAGCGATTTCGTATATCTTGGCAAACAGAAAGTGCCTTTTATGATGCCCAATGGCTTGAAAGCTATTCAAGATTATGAAACTTGGCTACAAGAACCTGAAAAGTCATATCCTTTGATAACCTGCGATTCTACGCTTACAGACAAACTGTCTGATGAACTTAATTTTGTGTTATTGAAAGAAAATGAAATATTACTTCCTAAATATCACCATTTATTTCCTGACCTGAAAGATAATTTTGTAATCATATTAGAAACAAGTGCAGAAAATGCGCTACAACGTTTGAGAGAGTTTTTCTTAGTAGTTTTAGAGATGGAACTTACTAATCCTGTCATCATCAAACGCACTTATCCTGCTCATTTAGACACCGAAACGCTACAACTTTATTCTGCTACGGATATGGGTGGACTGTTGATTGATGGTTTTGGAGATGGGGTAATGCTCTCGCTTGATGCCTTGCCTGCCCAAAAAGCAGATGCCCTTGCCTGCGTAAAAACTATGAACCAAATCGCTTTTGGTATTTTGCAAGCGGCACGCACTCGCATCACCAAAACAGAATATATTTCTTGTCCAAGTTGCGGGCGCACTTTGTTTGATTTGCAAGAAACAACTGCTAAAATCCGCCAAAGAACCGAACATTTGAAAGGTGTCAAAATTGGCATCATGGGCTGTATTGTAAATGGACCAGGCGAAATGGCAGATGCAGATTATGGCTATGTGGGTTCAGGCAAAGATAAAATCACGCTTTACAGAGGGCAAACTGTAGTCAAAAAATCAGTCCATGCCGAAAAAGCTGTAGATGAATTGATTGAAATTATCAAGGAAGATAAGCGTTGGGTAGAAGTAGAAGCAAACCTATAAAAACTCAAAATCTACCCAAATTGGGAAATGGTCTGAAGGAAATCGTCCGTTTATTTTGTCTTGGATTACTTTGTA
The DNA here is from genome assembly GCA_013298105.1 of Cytophagales bacterium. GTDB lineage: Bacteria > Bacteroidota > Bacteroidia > Cytophagales > Microscillaceae > RDXI01. The sequence continues at coordinate 15,439 of JAAFJK010000451.1, read as the reverse complement.
TGCATGGATTTTGAAGGCTTCGGGCTGGGTGCTGAATACATAATCTATCCAAAGTCCCGCCACTCCTGCACTCCCAAAGCCATTGAAAGTAGTCCGTTCGGCAGGCAAGGTGGGCAGGCAAGTCCGCAAGTCTGTGCATTGGGAGGCAAGGAAAGTGTAAGTGCTATCAGAGAGCGTAAGGTTCAGGTCGCCTGTAAGAAAGGCGGTATGCTCGCCTGCTATCTCTGTCATTTTGCGTATAAGTAGTTTGGCACTTTCGCGCCTTGCCTGCCCGCTTCGGTGGTCAAAGTGCGTATTGAAGACATAAAACACCTTGCCTGCCACGCGGTCATAGAGCCTAATCCAGCTCGCCAAACGGGGCAAGGCACTCTCCCAAGAAGTGGAGCCTATCACGTTAGGCGTTTCAGAAAGCCAAAAATCGCCATTGACTTGTTTTTCAAAACGCGCTGTACGGTAGAAGATATTAACCATTTCGCCCCCTAACCAGCCATCACTCCGCCCCACACCCACTAAGCCATATTCAGGAAAGGCAGACTCAAGATAGTCTTTTTGGGACTGCATACACTCTTGTACGCAAAGTATATCCACTTCGTAGTTGCGTATCAGCGTAGCCACTGCCTCTTTGCGGTTTTCCCAAGCATTGATGCCATCTGCTGGATTATCGTAGCGGAGATTGTAGGTAAGGAGGCGCATATTCATGTACGGTTTTGGATTTACGATTTACGATTTACGATTTTTGATGACTATGATTCGTAAATCAAAAAACTGCTTTAGAGTTTACTAAAATTGATTTCTGTATTGTCGCCTATATTCAGGCTTTGGACTAAGCCATTCAGGGCAGTATCATTGCCTATGATAGAATCTTTCAAGACCACGTGGCGCAGTTCGCTGTACGCGCCTATGATGCTGTTGCTGAGGATAGCTTTTTGGATAATGGTATGCTCGCCTATGGCTACATTCGGACCTATGATAGAGTGTTCTATTTTACAATCTTTGCCAATGCTGACAGGTGGTATGATGATAGTGTTTGGAAAAGAAGGCTGTTCCTTATTTTGGTAGTAGGCAGTATTCAGTAAGATGGCATTTGCCTCCAAAAGTGTTTCTTTTCTACCACAATCAAACCAATTATCCACTTCCATGACTTTCATGCGCTCACCTTTCTGAATCATATACATGAGCGCGTCTGTAAGATAGTATTCGTTGTTTACCCTGATTTGGGAGGCAAGTTGATGCTCAATGGCTTCAAAAAGAAGTGGTACGTTACAAATCTTATAAATGCCTACTAAGGCTTGGTTGGATTTGGGGATTTTGGGTTTTTCGACAAGTTTATGTATCCAGCCTTGACTATCCGTTTCTGCAATGCCAAATAGCATAGGATTAGATACTTTCTTTACCCCCAAAAGGCTTACTTCAGACTTGAGCAAAGCATCTAAATCAAATCCTGCTACAGTATCTCCCAAAACAATTAAGAGTTCTTTTTCGTTTATCAAATGTTCACGACAAACCCATAGGGCGTGTGCAGTGCCTTCGCGTGGGTCTTGTACCACGAATTTGATGTCAAGCGTGGGATATTGAGAAGTGATATAAGTTTCTATCTTATCGCCCAAATAGCCCAGTACAAACACAAAATCGTGCAATCCGCCCTCGCGCAATCCATCAATCATGTGTCCTAAAATGGGCTTGCCTGCTATGGGAACTAAGGGCTTGGGCTGTGTGTGTGTATGCGGGCGTAGTTTTGCGCCAATCCCAGCAACGGGTACTACAACTTTCATGGGCAACTGAGCATATAGTTAAGTTGCAAAAATACGTATAATATCCTAACTTTTTTTAACTGCTGATGGAATTTTTAATTTTATTGTTTCGAGTGATATACATTATTTTGCTTGGATATACGCTTACATCATTGATAGCTATTTTTTTGGTGGCATTTTTCAGACATATTATGCCAGTGCATACTTCGGGTTGGGCTTTTGGGCTTTGTATGTTCAATAAAACTGTGGAAGGGGCGTTGGGTTTTTATATACTTACGCAGGGTGTTGTTTTTTTTATAACAGATTTGCAGGGGGTTTTGATGAGTCTGTGGCTGAAATATGTCTTGGCTACTTTTTTTACGGTGGCGTGGATTTTTCATGTCGAGCTACATAGGGGGCGTGAGGAGAGTTTTTGGGAAGTAGATGGCTCAAATCACTTAAAATACAGGTACGACTTTTATTATATGTATGCCGTAAAAACTGTCCTTATTTTACAGGTGTATGGCTCACTTTTGTTTGGTTTTTATCTGAGTTTTTATCCCCTTGAGCTGAAAGCGTTTTTAAGTCGCATTTATTTGTGGTTGGTTTTCTTTTAGGAAAGCCCCTTTTTTTGTTCTATTCAACTATCGAGCTATGAAAATATATCTCCTTGCCTGCCTTTTTTGCCTTGCCTGCCTGCCTGCGATAGCTCAAGAAGCAGATACGACTACTGCCCAAGTCATTGACAAAGAGAACGTGGGCGCGTATTTTGGCAAACAAATCTATCAATTCATAGATTCAACCAACTCAATGACACTGAAAGATGTCAAAAAACAACGTTTTGTACTTTCTCAAAAAGACAATAAATATGTACCCAGTGCGCCCAATTTTACGTATTGGTTCAAGTGGGTAGTTATCAGTAATTTAGATAGTGATACAAATAAGCTATTGTCGTTAGGAGGAAGCACCTCTATAGCCGAGATGATAGTAGAATACCCTGACAGCACCTCCAAAGTCCAAAAAACAGGACTGAATATAGCCGCCTCACAGCGAAGCATACGCGCGCTCGGTGGTAGTTTTATGCTTTTTTTGCCTAAAGGCAAAAAAATAACTTTGTGGCTGAAGACCAAACAATTTTACTATCCCCGCTTTGTAACTTTTAAGTTTGGAGATGTGTTGCCTGTAGTACTTAGAAAAAGTCAAACCAATTTCCAAGAAGCATTGATACATGGGGGCTTGTGGATGATTTTTTTATATAATTTGATTTTGTTATTCATCAATCGAGACAGGGCTTATTTTTATTATTTGGGTTATCTGTTTGTCTCGAATGTCTTGATAATGTTTACCACATTTGCCCATCAATTTTATATAGGCGAATATTTGGAGTACGAAGCATACATATATTTTGGACTATTGGGCAACATTGCCATTTGGTACATGGCTTTTATTCGAAAATTTATGGAAACCAAACGTTATTTACCTCGTTTAGATGCGTGGGCATTGGGGTATTTACGTTTTCGGATTGTTTGGATTGTGGTGGTTTTGGCTTTGTATGGAATGGGTGTGTTTTCATATATAGTTTGCAGTTGGGTAGTGAATACGACCATCATAATTGACATTATATTTGGTGTGGGCATGGCGCTCCAAAGAAATAAAACCGAAAATAAAGACGTGAATATATTTCTTTCTTCAGGTAGTTATTGTCTTTTTGTGGGTGGTGGACTTTCTACTTTATTGCCTACCTTCGGCATGAGTACGGACTTCAATATAGGCGACTGGAATTTTGCGTACTTTGAGGTAGGCTTGTATGCGCAAGTGATTATCTTTTCTATCGGTTTGAGTATGCGAAGTAGAAAAATAGAACAAGAAAAAAGACAAGCCCAAGAGCAACTCCTAAAACTTATCACAGACCAAAATACTGTACTGGAGCAAAAAGTCCAAGAACGTACCCATGAACTTAAACAAACCCTTGAACTGGTAGAAACTGAGCGTGCCAAATCTGATAAACTTTTACTGAATATCTTGCCTACCGAAACCGCCCATGAGCTAAAAGAAAAAGGGCAAGCTACCCCAAAACACTATGATTTGATAACAGTGCTGTTTACAGATTTCAAAGGATTTACGCTCGTAGCCGAGAAAATGACTCCACAAGAAGTCATCGAGAATCTGAATACCTGCTTTTATGCACTGGATTTGATTTGTGATAAATATGGCTTAGAAAAAATCAAAACCATTGGCGATAGCTATATGTGTGCAGGTGGATTGCCTACCGCCAATACGACTAATCCTGTAGATGTGGTGCAAGCAGGTTTAGAAATGCAGGGATTCATGGAGGCTTGGAAAGCTGAAAAAGAAGCACAAGGACTACCCGCTTGGGAATTGCGTTTGGGCATTCACTCAGGCGAGGCAGTCGCGGGCGTGGTAGGCAAGAACAAATTTGCGTATGACATCTGGGGGGATACTGTAAACCTTGCCTCCCGTATGGAGAGTTCGGGCGAGGTAGGCAAGGTAAATATCTCTGAAGCTACTTATGCACTTATCAAAGACAAGTTCCAATGTACGCACAGAGGCGCAATAGATGCCAAAAACAAAGGCAAGGTAGAAATGTATTTTGTAGAAAAGGCATATTGATTTCTTACAAAAGCCCAATGCCTTTGTTTCTTGTCAAATGTTCCCTGATAAATGCTAAATGTTTACCCACCCACCTGAAAACCTATCACAAGCACATCATCTATTTGGCGTTGAGGTTCTTGCGGGTGATAGTGTATCCAATCTTCGAGGGCTTGCGCAAGGATATTGCGTTGCTCCTCCATCGGCTTGGTATAGATTTCTAAAAACACTTGTTTCAGGTGCTTTATCATGAATTTGCGCCCTTCGGGTCCTCCGAACTGGTCTTGCAAACCATCAGAAAACACATAAAATGTAGTAGGCGTGTGGATAGGAATGGTATGCTTCGTGAAAGTCCGTTCCTTTTCTTTTTGCGCTCCACCTATAGGCATTTTATCAGCCTTTACTTCATGTAGTTGCCCGTTTTGGATATAAATAAGCTGGTTTTTTGCCCCTGCAAACTCGACTATTTTGTTTTTCTCATCTACCACACAGAGTGCCATATCCATGCCATCTTTGTTGTCGCTTTCAGCTTGTTGGAGTGCATTTCTTACGCCTTTGTGGAGTTCTTGCAATATCATCTCAGGAGAGGTAATGCCTTTCGATATCACAATCTCATTCAGTAAATTATTGCCTATCAAGGACATAAAAGCACCAGGCACGCCATGTCCCGTACAATCTACTGCCGTAACAAGCGTTTTGGCAGGCTCAAAGCCTATCACAGTCTGGCGTTGATGGTCAAACTCCGTAACCTCGTCATAGATAGGCTTTGGCTCAGTCTGTGTACACCAATAGAAGTCGCCTGACACTATCTCGCGTGGTTTGAAAAACAAGAAACTTTGCGGAAGCATTTTCTTGATTTTTTCCATGCGTGGGAGGCTGGCATCTTGGATACGCTTCGCATAATTGATACTTGACGTGATGTCTTCGTTCTTTTTCTCGATGATTTCTTTTTGTGAGATTACTTCGGCGGTACGTTCGTTTACTTTTGCCTCCAGATTTTCGTAAAGCAAGGCGTTTTCAACTGAAATCGTGATTTGTGAAGCCAAAATCTCCAGCACCTCGAGGCGGTCGGGCGTAAAGGCATCTGTAGTCAGGTTATTTTCAAGATACAAAATCCCCGATATTTTGCCTTTATACAGTAGAGGCATACAAAGGATTGACTTGGGGCTTACCTTCGTGATATAGTTTGGACCTATTACGCTTCGTTCGTTGGTGGCATCATGGATTACGAGCGTTTCGCGTGTACGAACGACATAATAAATCACCTCACTTGAGAGCTTTGGCACATCACTTACGCCATTGGCTTTTTCTATCGGGATAGCTTTCAGACATTCTACCGTTTCGCTATTCGCATGACATTCGGCTTGTATTACCCAAAAATTGTCATCATCTGGCAAGACAAACAACCCACGCTCTGCGCCTGCATTTTCCATCACTATACGCATCATTTTCTCCAACAGACTTTCGAGTTTTACTTCTCCTGAGAGGGTTTGAGAGGCTTTTACGATACTATTCATATCGAGCGCACTGCCTGCGCTCATAGTAGTTCCTCCGCCCGCTATGATGGTTTGGTTGGTACTTACTGTGCCAACTCCACCACCCATTCTGCCTTTGAGTATCTTCTCATAGCGTTGCTCAAGGTCTGTAAGTTTGCGTTCTGCGCCCCAAAGCTGGTAGCGGTGCGCCGCATCTTGTAGGTATGCTTTGCCTATTTTTTCTTTGCCTTGACTGAAATAAAAGTCTGCCGCAAGTTCATTGGCAAGTGCTTCTATCCACAAAAATCGTTCTGCTCTCGCTCCTTCTATAGCTACATCATAGTAATCCATAGCTTTGGTAGCCATACCTGAGAGGCGGTACAGTTCAGCTTGCACAAGGTCGGCAAGGTGTTTATAATTAGGCGCATTGATATTGCCCCAATTTTGGAGTTTTTTCAAATGCTCATCTATTTTTTGAATAGTTAGTTGTTTTTCGGCACTGGGGATTTGCGCAAAAACACTTATCATACTCAGTGCCGAGAAGAAGGCATGAAAAGGTATCATGGCAGTCCCTGTAACACCGTCTTTGCTACGTTCGGCTTCTAAGGTATATTTATAAGCATTTTCATAATCGCGGAACAGGTAGGCAAGGATATATTTGGCTTGATAAGATACAAAACTAAGCGTAAGTTGCGCACTGCTCTCAAAGGTAGGCAAGGACTTGAACTCGTCAAAATACGTCCCTACAAGTTCTGTCGGCTTTTCAGGGCTGGGGGAGGCAAGTTCTACTATCAGTTGATGATAGGCGGCTACATAATCTTCGTGAAACTCTTGTTTGTATTGTTGGATAAGGCTTCGGTCTTTCTCAAACTTAACGACAAGCGACTCAAGCGATACGCCCATGAGAAATTGGTACAAATTGCCTTCGGCTACATTGTAGCAGGCGAACTCTATTTCTCCTGTTTCGAGTCCAATTTGGATAGCATCATAATACCTTTTGCGAGTTTCGCGGAGTGGCTCTTTCCAGTGCATGACAGTAGAAAGGAACAAATTTTCTACTTTGGACTTGAAAAATTTTGCATCAAATCTATCCAAAAGCGCGACTGCCAATTTACCAAACTTATAGCCCAACTCGATGTTGTCCAAATCTCCACACAGCAATCCCCCATAAAAGGCATAGCCTACACAGGCAGAGGGGCTGTTGCCATACGCCACCGAGATATTAACCATCGTGTAGGTTATTTGTTTGAATAGCTTAGGATTCGAAGCCCATGCGGGTGTGATGACGCTATCCAAGATTTCCATAGCCGCTTTGCGCTCAGGGTCTGTGATGGCAGGCAAGGCATACAGTTCTTCGGGCGATATATCTGGAAGTGGAAAGCGCGAAAGATTTACCTTCAGCATCGTTACTACCTCAAGCCCTGCATCTATAGCCGCTTGATTGTCGCCTTGCGCTATGTGGTACTGCATGACTATCTCGTAGGCGGGCATTTTGTCCAAGACATTTTTGCCATTCTCTATTACGATATTGATGTAGTATTGCGCCATATCCAGCTCGCCATGCAAAAACGCCACTTGCAACATCTCACAATACAGCTCAAGCGTAAAGTCGTAGTTTGCCTCCCAGCTATCGAGGGGAAGTAGGCGGATAGCTGTCCGCAAATATTCAAAAGCAGGAGCATAAGCGGCAGAAGCACGTGCTTTCTTGCCTGCCTCTGCATTCAGGCGGGCTAAAAACGGTTTATCTGTGTCGTTGATAAGCTCTATGCCTTCGTTCCAGTGATGCACTATGTCAAAGATATACTCATCAAGTTGCTGTGTAGAAGCACGATTGACTAAGACCTTGCCTATCTGTAGGTGGATATTTTTGCGCTCTTGGTCAGTAAGCATCGCATAGACCGCCTGCTGAATCCTATCATGCGCAAATTGATAATCTTCCCGCAAAGGAATCAACATTCCTTCCAAAAGTGCGGCTTCAAGATAGCTCAAGGCATTGCGCGGGGCTTCTTGAAATACCTCCTCATACACCGAAGTCAAGGTATTGATACTGAACCTGTTGCCGATACAAGAAGCCAATTTGAGGACTTCTTGAGTAGAGGCAGGCAGTTTTTGGACTTTGGTAGCCATCAGTTCCACCACATTGTCTGTGATACTTACAGCCAGCAGACGCTCCATATCCCACGCCCAGCACGTATTTATCCAATCAAATTGCAACAAATCGTCTTCATAAAAAGAGCGGAGCATTTGATTCACAAAAAACGGATTGCCTTGTGTCTTTGTTATGACAAGGGAGGCAAGTTCGTCTATAGTTTGGTGGGTAGGGTGAAGCGTATCTGTCAGGAGGTCTTTGATGTCAGGCAAGCCCAAGTTTTTGAGTTTTACCTCATTGATTTGGATATTTTCGCGCTCCATCTCCTCTATAGCCATCGCAAGCGGGTGTGTATCCGTAACTTCATTGCTGCGGTACGCGCCCAAAAGGAGTAGATAATCTTGCTCATAATTCTCAAGGATTATCTTCAAAAGCTCAAGCGAAGCTGTATCTGCCCACTGCCAATCGTCAATAAAAATGACTACAGGGTGGTCTTTTTTGGAGATGATATTGATGAAGTTCTGAAAAATATAATTGAAGCGGTTTTGGGCTTCACTCGCGCCCAGCTCTGCCAATACAGGCTGTACGCCTATGATATGCTCTATAGAGGGTATGACCTCTGTAAGCACGCGCCCATTGTTGCCTACAGCTTTGAGGATTTTGTTGCGCCAAAATCGGAGGCGGTCGGCACTTTCAGAAAGGATTTGGTTTACCCAGCTTTTGAAGGCTTGAATCCACGCATAATAAGGTACACTTTTTTGAAATTGGTCGAATTTGCCTTCTATGAAGTAGCCTCTTTTTTCTGTGATAGGCTTATGAAGTTCGTGGATAAGGGCAGACTTGCCTACCCCCGAATATCCCGAAACGAACCAAAGTTCAGTAGGTCCTTGACAAATCCTATCAAAAGCGCGGAGGATATTTTGGGTTTCTTCTTGCCTACCATACAGGCGTTGAGGGATTTGCAACTTGCCTGAAAAGTCCCGCACTGCGAGCGTAAAAGGCAATATGCGTTGCTCACTTTCCCACTGTAGCAGGCAAGTTTCTAAGTCTATCCGCAAACCTGTGGCAGACTGATAGCGGTCTTCGGCACTTTTTGAAAGTAGCTTTGATACTATCTCTGAAAGTACAGAAGGAATACGGTTGTCTTGCTCTATCAACGGAACAGGCTTTTGGGCAAGGTGTGCATGGACAAGCTCCATCGGGTCTTGGGACTCAAACGGCAACTTGCCTGCCAACAGCTCATAAAAAATAACGCCCAAAGAATATAAATCTGAACGTGCATCTACGATACGGTTCATGCGTCCTGTTTGCTCGGGAGAGAGGTAGGCAAGGGTTCCCTCCAGCTTTTCGGGGTTGCCCATGTCGTGGGCTTTGAGGCTGAATCTTGTAGCTATCCCAAAATCAATAATTTTTACTTTGCCAGAGGGCGTTTCTACCAAAATATTGCGTATATTTAAATCTTTGTGTATCACACCGCATTGGTGGATTTCGCCCAAAATATTTGTAACTTCTATCGCAAGTTGTAAAAACACCCTTAGATTGCGTCCGCGCTGATTGTAGGCTTCAGAGAGATTGATGCCCTGCACATACTCAAACACAAGCGCGGGATTGCCTTCATATTCTATTTTTTCAAAAACTTTTCTAACGCCTTCTATCTGTAGAGATTGACTAATATCATATTCATTGTAAAAAATGGCTATCTGCTCGGCTGTGGGGCGTTCACTCTTCGAAACTTTTAGAATGGTAGGCACGCCATACTTGCTATCTTGCGGAAGATAGATAGTAGAGTTGATGCCTTCGAATAGCACAGTCAAATTTTCTTTTTCTAAAGTAGTAGTCATAATACAGATAGATTGCAAAGAGTTTGCCTAAATTATAAACTTTAAAAGTTTCTTTGCAAAGATAGCTTTTTTATTGAAAAAAGCTAACAGAGCAAACGAAATAACTATAGCTTTTTATTGAAAAAAGCTAACAGAGCAAACGAAATAACTATAGCTTTTTATTGAAAAAAGCTAACAGAGCAAACGAAATAACTTTCGCAGAATCGTATTTTATTTGTATCTTTGCAGAAAATAAAAGAGTATTTGTATGCTTGGTAACTTAGACAATGAAGTCATTTTCAAAAAAGCCTTTACAAACATCACTGTTTTTAAGGCTTTCGTGCGTGATATTTTGGGAATTGAAGTAGAAATTGACAAAATAGAAACCGAAAAAAAGTTTGAACCAAAAATAAGCCCCCTAACCCCCGAAGGGGGGAATACCTTTAATGCTGGATATATTCGCAGAAACCATTGACAGACGAATATGTATTGAAATTCAGCGTATTGAGTATGACCATCATTTTGATAGGTTTTTACACTATTTTCTAATGCTGATAGCAGAGCAACAAAAAAGTAGCAAAGAGTATAACATACAACAAACGGTTTATGTGATTGTAGTTTTGACTGCTCCTTACAAAATTAGTGAAAAAAATGGTAAGCCTATTCTTGACGAGGTTTTGCTGTTAAAACTTAATCCGCAAACTTTGCAAGGCGAAGTGAGAGAGTTGTATGGACATCAATTTGTTTGTTTGAACCCTAATCACCCCAATGAGGAAACGCCAAAACAGATAAGGGATTGGTTAGACCTTATCTATCAATCTATCCACAGCCCTGAAAGACCTGTATTAAATACTGATAACAGTTGATTAGTTTTGAAAATCTAACACTACAAGAGCGTACTGAAGCTAAAAATAAAGAAGCAGGTAAAATTACAAAAGCAGATAGGTTCTGATACTGATTTTATTATCAAAGCAACAGGACTAACAAGCAAGGAAATAGAAAAATTACGCCATACAAAATAATAAACCTCCATCTATCTTATGAATATTACCATCAAAATCATAGACAACAAGACCTACCAAATCTTGGTAGCCGAAAGTGATGACCACAAGGCACACGAAAAAACTACATGGACACAGGCGGGCAACAGCCTCGAGATAGTAGGCAAGCATGACGGCAATGCACTCACGATGCGTGTCCGCAGTGCTACCATAGCCGCTATGGTCATAGACGAAGGCGAACAGTATGGCACCATCACTTTGCATACAGAGATGATGAGCATCAGTATCAAATATGCCTACTACAAAATGGGCAACTTGAGCAAAGAAATCAACCACAAATTCAAAGAAGATGTGGCACTGTTTGAGGGAGTTTTAGCGCAATAACATATGATACGAACCGAAAAACTTACCAAAGTTTATCACAGTTCAAGCCTCGAAACAGTCGCGCTCCAGAATATAGACCTGCATATCAATCATGGCGACTTTGTGGCAGTCATGGGTCCTTCAGGGTGTGGAAAATCAACTTTGCTGAATGTCTTAGGGCTTTTGGATAATCCAAACAAGGGCGAACTGTATTTTGACAACTTGCCTACCTCGCGCATGAACCTGCGCGACAAGACTTCTTTGCGCAAGCAAAACATCGGCTTTGTCTTCCAAAACTACAACTTGCTTGATGAACTTACAGTCTATGAAAATATTGAGCTTCCGTTGCTGTACCTGAAAGTCCCGAGCCACGAGCGTATCAAACGCATAGATACGCTACTGCATGAGATGCAACTTATGCATCGCGCACAGCACTTTCCTGCCCAACTATCGGGCGGGCAACAACAGCGCGTAGCCATAGCGCGGGCAGTCATCACACAACCAAAACTTATACTCGCAGACGAACCTACTGGCAATCTGGACTCCAAAAATGGAGAAGCCGTCATGCAAATGCTCGCCCACCTAAATAAACAAGGTACAACCATACTCATGGTTACACACTCAAACATAGATGCCAGCTATGCCAACCGAATCGTACACCTCTTTGATGGACAAATCGTAAGCGAAAACTTTGGTAAGTAACAAAAAAAACGTATATTTGCACTTTAAACCCTCTGTATCAATAAAAAGTATTTATTCTAAAGTAACACTTTAATTTATTAAATACTTGCAAACGTAAATCGTACATCTTAAATCGTCTATATTCCAATGTTTCAATCACTCCAAGAACGCCTCAATCAAGCCGTAAAATCTCTGAGCGGCAAAGGACGTATTACAGAACTCAACGTTGCCGCTACTGTCAAAGAAATCCGCAGAGCTTTGGTAGAGGCGGACGTAAACTATAAAGTAGCCAAAGACGTTACAGACCGTATCAAAGACGAAGCCATAGGGCGCAAAGTACTCATAGACGTAAATCCAGGTCAGCTTCTTGTCAAAATCATGGAAGACGAGCTTGCACAACTGATGGGTGGGCAAGCAACTTCTATCAATATCAAAGGCGACCCTGCCATTATACTTATGTCTGGTTTGCAAGGCTCTGGAAAAACTACTTTTTGTGGGAAACTTGCCCATTATTTGAAAAAACAAAACCGCCAAATACTCCTTGTAGCTTGTGATATTTATAGACCTGCCGCCATCGAACAGCTCAAAACGCTTGGTGCCGCAGTAGGCGTAGAAGTGTATGCAGAACCAGAAAATAAAGACGCTGTAGAAATTTCGCTCAATGCCATCAAATATGCCAAAGCCAACCACAAACAAATCGTTATCATAGATACCGCAGGTCGTTTGGCGATAGATGAGCAAATGATGACAGAGATTGAGAATGTCAAAAAAGCTGTAAATCCTACCGAAACACTCTTTGTCGTAGATGCTATGACAGGACAAGATGCCGTAAATACTGCCAAAACTTTCAACGAAAGATTAAATTTTGATGGGGTAGTGCTTACCAAACTTGATGGCGACACACGAGGCGGGGCGGCACTTTCTATCCGTGCTGTAGTCGAAAAGCCTATCAAATTCGTGGGTATGGGCGAAAAACCAGACGCGCTTGATGTCTTTCACCCAGACCGTATGGCACGCCGTATCCTGGACATGGGTGATGTCGTGGGTTTGGTAGAGAAAATGCAGGCGGTCTTTGACGAAGACGAAGAAAAACGCTTGGCGGCTCAAATCCGTAAAAATCAACTGAATTTGGAAGACTTCCTTAGTCAAATTCGCCAAATCAAAAAAATGGGCAATATCAAAGACATGATAAGCATGATACCAGGCATAAGTGGTATGCTAAAAGGCAAAGAAATCAATGAAGATGCCTATAAGCCTACGGAAGCTATCTTACTTTCTATGACTCCAAAAGAACGTCAAAGCCCGCAAATCATAGATGCTAACCGCAAAAAGCGTATCGCGCTTGGCAGTGGCACTACAGTAGAAAAAGTAAATGCCCTACTGAGACAGTTTGAGGAAATGAAGAAATTTATGAAAAAAATGAACCAAGCCCAAAGTTCAGGTAAGCTCAGATAATAAGAAATGCCCTCTGAATGATACAAAGGGCTTTCTCCACCGCACTTACTTATGTGATAAGGTTATTTTGCCTCATCGCGTATGCAAAAATAAAAGATTTCAACGTTATAAAATATGACAAAAGTCATCTTTTGAATTTATTTCAATAAAAACTATTTTCGGATATACACAAACACCATGAAAAGATTATTCCTAAGTTGTATAATTGGCATTTGGGCTATCACAGGATATGCACAAACTACACTCTTGCAAATCGGCTTTGGCGGAGCTATCGCCTCCAGCCAAAGTGATAAAATGGTAGGTCTGCACCCCGCTTACCCTGTAGGCACACGCCTATTGGTCAAAAACAAAGCCAATGGCGGCACTGTAGTCATCAAAGTGATAGGCGCACTTCCCCAAACAGCCGAAAACGAAAAACTTGTCATCAAACTTTCGCAAGCCGCCTGCAAAGCCATCAAAGCATCAGGCAAACGATTTTCGGTAGAACTCTACACCGCACCACCCGAAAATGAAACGGTTGAAACATACACCGAACCCACCAAAGACACCACAAAGATAAAAGTACCCGAAAACGAAATCCACCACAAAGTAAAGACAGGCGAAACACTTTATGCCATTTCCAAAAAGTATAAAGTTACTATTGACCAAATCAGAACTTGGAACAATCTCGAAAAAGACGTACTTCGGACAGGACAAAAAATCAAAATCCTGAAAAATTATTAGGAACGAGTAGAAAATAACTTGCTAATTTTGTTAATCTTTCGCGCTTATGTTTCGTTGCAATAATCATTACAAAACACTATCTCACTGTTTGCGCGCTTCTATTGCGCCTTACCTAAACCCAAAATATCGCACAAAATCTTTATCATCTTATTTTCTACTCGTTCCTTAACCGCCTTGCCTACCAAGACAGATAAAAAAATATGGCTAATTTAGACGAACTGAACCATATACCCAAAGTGCAATATCCTCTTTTGCGTGATACTATAGAGGCAGGTGATTTGCTTTTTTATGCAGGCGATGATGATATTTCTATGCTCATTCGTGAGGTTACAAAGTCCATCTGGAGTCATATCGGGATTATTTTTAAGATTGAAAACTTAGACCGCATACTGCTCTTAGAGAGTGTAGAATCATTTGGTGTGCGCCTAATTCCTATCTCAAGATACATCAAAGGCGTAGGAGAAGACATGGAACAAAACGAAGCAAAGCCCAACGCACGCCTCGTCATAGCTCGGCATACCAAACTTACCGAAGCGCATATCCGCGCCTTAATCAATTTTGGCTTAGACCAGATAGCCCAACCGTATGACCTTGAGGAAATAAGGCGCATCATGCAACGCATACGCACAGGCGAAGGCAAAGCCGTAAGAGATAGGGCTTATATGTGTTCAGAATTGGTTTTTGAATGTTTTGATGCGGTCGGCTTAGGCTTTGAGTATAATCCGCTCGGCTTCATAAGCCCTCAAGATATATGGGCAAGCGAAGACGTAAAAGTCATAGCAGAGATAGAGCATACGGAGGCTTGAAGTGCTTACCTAAAAGTAAGCCTCAGCGAAACTCCCGAAAGTGCCTGCCCTTGTATTGCCTCACTGTAGGGCGCGAGGCGCAAAGCCAAGTTATCATCTACATTGAAGGTCTTGAGATGTCCTTCTACAAAAGCATCTAACACCTGCAGACCATAGCAACCCACACTGATAATAATTAAAAAATCGCGTGTGCGTCTAAAATATTTCATTTGCGCCTCAAGTGTACCCGCCGAAAGGCGCATAAAAGGCGATTCATTGGGTATGCCGTAGGTTTTATCAAAAAAGTACCCTCTAAATTGACCATATCGCCTGTTATTCCAAGCTATAGAAATGCCTAAAGCCGTTCCGCCCCCCACAATGATAGGCAGTTTCCAAAACGCATTTTTTCGATTGTAGGCTTGCCCCAATCCAGGCAAAATGGCTGAATAAAGGGTAGCTTTGGAAGCTGAATGTACCTTGCCTACCGCCTTCGTAGTATCTTGCTGGGCAGTGGCAGGCAAGTTATAAAGCCATGTGAGCAGAAAAATCAAAAAAAAAGAATGTTTTAGCATAATATTTTCTAAAAAAACTAACTTAGTGCCTCAAAGTTAAAACGTTTTTGCTTATTATTGCAAAAAAACAAGTTAAAAATCCTTAAATCGCTCAAATTCACTAATCTTTCAAACGTATGATAAAATATTTTGGCT
>JAAFJK010000484.1 GCA_013298105.1 Cytophagales bacterium | reverse complement strand
TTCAGTTCATATACAAAATCTCCAAAACGACTTTGTAAATAGGCAAGTTTGAAGTTAAAACCTGTATCTTTGAAGTCAGGATTCAATTTCCCAAAAAGCCAACAAAATTCTGTAGATATGCCCCATGAGTACATACCATCGACAAAAAGCAAAAAAATGCTGGTTTTCTTATTGTAATCTAATAAATTCATAATCAAATATTTAAAGGTGTATTAAGCATAGCTTGAAGGCAAAGATAGAAAGTATTTTTGCAAAGTTTCGCTTTTTTCAAGAAATAAGCTATTTTTGGGGATTAAATTAAAATAACCTCAAAAAAACAATGGCTTTTGATATCGAAATGATTAAGGCGGTCTATGCGCGTATGGGCGAACGCATAGAGAAGGCTCGCCAACTAACAGGCAAGCCCCTTACCTTAGCAGAAAAAATCCTTTATTCGCACCTTTCTGAAGGCGTGCCTACCCACGCTTTTGGGCGCGGCAAAGACTATGTAGATTTTGCGCCTGACCGCGTAGCGATGCAAGATGCGACTGCACAAATGGCTCTCCTACAGTTCATGTCGGCAGGCAAGCCTCAAGTAGCTGTACCAAGCACAGTGCATTGCGACCACTTGATTCAAGCAAAAGCAGGCGCGAAAGCTGACCTTGAAACTGCCAATACAGGCAACAAGGAAGTATATGCGTTCCTTGCCTCCGTTTCAGACAAGTATGGCATTGGCTTCTGGAAACCGGGTGCGGGCATTATTCACCAAGTGGTGTTGGAAAATTATGCGTTCCCTGGTGGCATGATGATTGGCACAGACTCACACACGCCTAACGCGGGTGGTTTGGGAATGATTGCTATAGGCGTAGGTGGTGCTGATGCGGTGGACGTAATGGCGGGCATGGCGTGGGAATTGAAATTCCCTAAACTCATAGGCGTAAAACTCACAGGCAAACTTTCAGGCTGGACTTCAGCGAAAGACGTTATCCTTTGGGTGGCAGGCAAGCTGACTGTAAAAGGTGGCACAGGTTGTATTGTAGAATATTTTGGCGAAGGCGCGGATTCACTTTCGGCTACAGGCAAGGGAACTATCTGCAACATGGGTGCGGAAATTGGTGCAACAACGTCTGTTTTTGGCTATGACCAAAATATGTATGACTACCTTGCCTCTACAGACCGCAAAGATGTAGCAGACCTTGCTGACCAATACAAGGCGCACTTACGCGCTGATGACGAAGTGGTTGCCAATCCTTCTGCTTATTATGATGAAGTTATCGAGCTTGATTTGAATACGCTTGAGCCTTATATCAATGGACCTTTTACGCCTGATTTGGCTTGGAAACTTTCGGACTTTGCAAAAGCTGTAAAAGACAATAATTATCCTGCAAAATTGGAAGTAGGTTTGATTGGTTCTTGCACAAACTCAAGCTACGAAGATATGACTCGCGCCGCGTCTTTGGCTCAACAAGCTATAGACAAGAAGCTCAAGGCAAAAGCAGAATTTACCATTACGCCCGGTTCTGAAACAGTGCGTTTCACAGCAGAACGCGATGGTATTTTGGGTGTTTTTGATAAAATGGGTGGGGTGGTTTTGGCAAATGCTTGCGGTCCTTGCATTGGGCAATGGTCGCGACACATTGATGACCCGAACCGCGCCAACTCTATCATCACTTCATTCAACCGCAATTTTGCGAAACGCAATGACAGTTATGCAGGTACACACGCTTTTGTTGCCTCGCCTGAAATTGTAACAGCATTTGCGATAGCGGGTGATTTGACTTTCAATCCTATGACTGATACGCTCATCAACGAAGAGGGTGTAGCCGTAAAATTAGATGAACCTCAAGGCTTGATGGCTCCTCCAAAGGGTTATGCTGTAGGCGATAGAGGTTATCAAGCTCCTGCTGAAGATGGTAGTCAAGTACAAGTAGCAGTAAGCGCGACTTCAGACCGTTTGCAACTTCTTGAGCCTTTCAAAAAATGGGAAGGAACGGATTTGAAAGGGTTAAAATTGCTTATTAAGGCAAAAGGTAAGTGTACGACTGACCACATCTCGATGGCGGGACCTTGGTTGAAATATCGCGGACACCTTGACAATATTTCGAACAATATGCTCATTGGTGCGGTAAACTTTTTCAATGACAACAAAACGAACTCGGTTAAAAATCAACTCGATGGAAGCTATGGCGAAGTACCTGCGGTGCAACGCGCTTACAAAGCGGCGGGAGTTGGTTCGATAGTAGTGGGTGATGAAAACTATGGCGAAGGTTCTTCACGCGAACACGCGGCAATGGAGCCTCGCTTTTTGGGTGTAAGGGTTATTTTGGTAAAATCATTTGCGCGTATCCACGAAACGAACTTGAAAAAACAAGGTATGCTTGCGCTTACGTTTGCCTCGCCTGCCGATTATGACAAAATCCAAGAAGACGACACTATAGACATTTTGGGCTTGACTACTTTTGCCGAAGGTACACCTTTGACGCTTGTATTCACGCACAAAGACGGTTCGAAAGACGAAATCAAAGCAAATCACACTTACAACAGCCAACAAATTGGTTGGTTTGTAGCAGGTTCTGCCTTGAATTTGATTGGTGGGAAATAATTAGCTTGCCTACCCAATAATTTATTTCAAAGTGGTTCGTGTAAAGCGAGCCACTTTTTAACTTATAAAGCCCAAAATTCAATGACTTCAGAATTTGAAAATTTACTACGTTTATTGCATAGTGGAGACCATGCTAATATTTTGCTTGCATTTCAGTTAGCTAAAAGTTTTAAAAAAGAAGTAAAAGAACACTTCAATTGTACGCTAAAAGAATTGGTAGATGGCTATAACTTCTTTCGTGATACTCTGTATGAAGAAGCTTTTATGGAAATGGATAGTATTTATTTATCCTATCCTGACACAAGACCTGAAAAAATCCACAATGTTGTACGCATTTTTAAGAATTTGGAAAGCATACGCATGACAGATTGTGGTGTTAAAAAAATACCAGCTTTTATAGGCGATTTAACAAAATTAAGAGAGTTGGGATTAGGTATAAATTTTATTCGTAAAATACCGCCTGAGTTTGGAAGTTTGAGCAATTTAATGTACTTAGATTTGAATGACAACCTATTGACAGACTTACCAGTTGAATTTGGTAATTTAAAAAAACTTTCTTCTTTAGATTTAGATGGCAATAATTTCAAAGAAGTGCCTTTGTGCCTATTTGAGTGCGAAAATCTTGGCACTCTTAAATTTTCAGGCAAATACGTAAAAGAAATTCCAGAAGAAATATCAAAATTACAAAATCTGGTAGAGCTTTCATTGAGTGGGTATAAATTGAAAAAACTATTCAATGGAGTTTGCAAACTAAATAAATTAAAAAAACTAACCATAAGCCATACATCTCTGATAGAATTATCTGAAAATATACAATATTTAGAAAATTTAGATTTTCTATCATTGTATGAAAGCCCTATAGAAAAAATACCTCAAAGTATAGGTAATCTAACAAAGCTGAAACACCTCATCATACAAGAATGTCCCCTAATAGCCTTGCCAAATAGTATAGGTAATTTACAAAATGTGGAAAGAATATGGATTAAAGAATGTGGAATAAAAGAAATTCCAAGCGAAATTGGGTTGCTTAAAAAATTAAATCAATTAGATTTATCAGAAAATGAAATTTCAAAAGTACCTGATACTATAGGGGCTTTGGAATCGCTTGAATGGCTTACTTTACTGCAAAATAAAATAACAAAAATCCCTAATACTATAGGCAATATAAAAAAAGTACATCGCTTAGATTTTAGAATTAACCTTTTGGAATATATCCCACCCGAAATAGGGGATTTACCTGAATTATGGCAGATATTTTTTGGAGGTAATAACATTGAGTATTTACCTGATAATTTTTTTAATATTATTTCACTAAAAGAGTTAGAATTAGATAACAACAAATTAAAAAGTATTTCAAAGAATATAGGCAAATTAGAAAACCTTGAGGAATTAAATTTAGCAAAAAATTTATTAACAGAAATTCCCAAAGAAATTGTAAACTTGAACAAATTAAGAATTTTAGATATTAGTCATAATCCTTTAGATATACTTCCCATAAATTCTCTAAAAAATATGAACTCTTTGAATGGATTGAGATTAGATGAAGTGCAAAAAGAGCGTTTTAAAGATATTTTAAGTGAATTAAATCATGTGAGAATTTTAGACAGTTTTATTTCTGTGTAACAAATTTGTCGTTTCAATACTATTTGATAAATGGGAGCATTTGGCATTTGTCCCCCCTTTCAAGCGATTGTAACGGTATTGGTTGTTTTCAGAGGTTAAAAACATAACATTTTGCAAACAGTTCTTCAAACTTTGCATTTAGGGCTTTTTAGAGGGCTGTTTATTTCTATTGCAAATATTTACCTATATGCTTGAAAGGGGAAAATAGCCCTTTTACACTTTTTTCAAAAAAGGGACAAATGGCAAATGCTCC
>JAAFJK010000247.1 GCA_013298105.1 Cytophagales bacterium | reverse complement strand
TTGTGGTAGTTTTTTTTGCTCAATAGGATAGGGTTTAAAACCCTATCCTATTGAGCAAAAAAGGCGTTTCTTAAATCCGAACTTGCTCAAAAAATGTTTTTCCACAAAAATTGTCAGACAACCAAAATTTTTTGGTGTCCTTGCCTGCCCGCGCAGGCAAGTTTTTTTATTCCAGCAACTGCAAAAGGTCTTCTTGTGAAAGGCTTTTCACAAAATTCTCGTCTGCTGTGATGAGGTCTTCTGCCAGTTGTTTTTTGGAGGCTTGGAGGGCAAGGATTTTCTCCTCTACAGTGTGGCGTGTGATAAATTTATAGATAAAAACGGTCTTTTTCTGTCCTATGCGGTGCGCTCTGTCTATAGCTTGTGCTTCTATGGCAGGATTCCACCAAGGATCGAGCATAAAGACATATTCAGCCGAAGTAAGATTCAAGCCTACACCACCCGCACGAAGGGAAATCAAGAATATCTGCACATTTTCTTTGTTCTGGAATTTCTCCACCTGCTTTTGGCGTTCAAATGTTTCGCCTGTAAGATACGAGTGCTTCCAGTTTTTTTCGCGCACATACTCACGTATGATGTCCAAGTGTCCCACGAATTGACTGAAAATCAATACCTTACTTCCTTCTTCCACGATACTCTCAAGTCTGTGTAGTACGTTATTCAACTTGCCTGAATCGCCTGTGTAGCTTTTGTCAATCATTTTGGGGTGATTGGCGACTTGACGAAGTTTGGTAAGTCCTTCCAAAATAAAAACATTGGATTTGGCGGTATCGCCTGCCTCCATGTAGCGTATGATTTCGTTTCTGTATTGCGCCTTGAGCTGTTCGTATTCCTTTTCCTGCTCGACAGACATCTCACAATAGTCTATTTGCTCTACTTTGGGAGGCAAGTCTTGCGCTACTTGTGATTTGAGCCTCCTAAGCATGAAAGGCTTGATGATATGCCCCAGTTTTTTTAGTTTTTCGGTATCTTGATTTTTTTCAATTGGATATTGGTATTCATCTCTGAAGTATTCCATGCTTCCGAGCAGTCCAGGATTTACGAACGCCATTTGCGACCATAGGTCGAGGGTAGTGTTCTCAATGGGTGTACCTGTAAGCGTAAGCCTGTGCCTACTTTTTAGTTCGTGTATAGCTTGGGCTACGCCTGAAGTAGGATTTTTGATGGCTTGGGCTTCATCAAGGATTACATAATTGAATTGGTATTTTTTAAGAATTTCAATGTCTTGGCGAATCACACCATAAGACGCAAAAATCACATCATTGTACTCAAATACTTCTATCAATTTTTTGCGACTTGCGCCCCTGTATTCTATGTAGGTAAGTTTAGTAAATTTCTTTGCTTCAAGTTGCCAGTTGTAGAGCAAAGTCGTAGGCATGATGACGAGCGAAGGTCTTTTACTTTCGGGGTCGTTGCTTTCGCGTTGGGCTTGGAGGAGGCAGAGCGTGATGACTGTTTTGCCCAAACCCATATCGTCAGCCAGACAGCCCCCAAAGTTGTATTGTTGTAAGAAACGTAACCAATCGTAGCCTGCTTTTTGATAGGGGCGCAGTTCAGTTTTGAAGTTTTTTGGCAATTCATATTTGTCAATATCCGTAAATTCCCGCAATGCTTCGAGCTTTCGGTTCATCACGACTTGAGCGTGTTCTCCATTGCGGAGTTCGTTCAAAATATTGATGTGGTATTTTTTGATTTTGGCTTCTTCGTCTGGGCTTTCTTGCGAAAAATTAAATAGGTCGCTGTATTGTATGAACCATGCTTCGGGAATGATGGCTATTTCGCCATTGGGCAATACAAATTCACGTTTTTTCTTGATGATGTATTTGCGCAAATCCATAAAAGGAATTGTAAATTCCCCAAAACGAATGACGGCTTTTATATCAAACCAATCTTGTTTTTCTTGTATGGTGATGCTGATTTCAGGCTTCCCCAAAAAATAAGTTTTGTTGTCTTTTAAGCGTGATTCTATGGTGATTGTACGGTTTTTTAGTGCCTCATCTTTTTCATTAAGCCACGAAAGAATTTGGATTTTACTGTGAATATATTTCGCATTTTTTAAAGGCAATTCAAGGTCTTTGAGGTATTGTAAATAGGCAGATTCTTCTGCCAAATTGCGTTTTATTTTTTTGAATTCAAAAGCCTTGCCTGCATCTTTTATGATAAGTTTTACATCTATCGGAAACTGCGTATGTGTGTCTTCGGGCGCGAAAAGAGTATCGCCATATTTGAATTTTACTTCGAGTATGGCTTGCGTAGTTTCTTTGGAGGCTTCAAATAATTGGCTTGTTTTATCTTGAAAATCGTTGAGTAGCAGGTAAGTTTTGGGGGAGTGTTCTTCAGCGATTATTTGTAATCCAATCCCACTGACTTCTACTGCATCAAACTGTCGCATGAGTGGCACTGCAAACTTTGTGAAATAAGTTTCTTCCATCTTGCGTTCTATGTCTATCGATTCTTTTTTCAAAAACGGTTTTATTTTATTGCCGTCCATGTCATTTTTGAAGTGATAGATTTTGTCTTCTATCCAAAGCCATGCAGGTTTTTTGCATATCAAGTTTGGTTGTTTGAGGAAATCTTCTGTATATTTGAGTTTCAAAGGATTGCCTTCATGATAGAGTGTGCAATAATATTTTGTGCCTTGCTCGTGTCGGTTGAAATAAAACTTAGCGTCTATAGGATTTTCTACAAATTGGAGTTTATTGTGCCAGATAGCGGTACTTTTGTGAGGAACACAAATCATTTTTTCGTGGGCTTTGATAAGTGTCAGGGCTTTTTCCTTGCCTTCATCTACGCGCGTATCAATGGCTTCTTGAATGGCTTTATTGCCTTTAACCTTGTCATATAATTTCAAAAAAACTTCTTCTGTATTTATTTTTTTGGTACTTCGAGAGGCTTTATCCGCATAAAATTTGGCTATGTTTTCGGGGTGTATGTAGTGCAAGGCTTTGATTATTTGGACATCTACTGTATCAAGTTGTGCTTGATAGGATTGTAAGTCAGCTTCTGAAAAAAACTTATACGAATAGGTATTTGCGCCTTTAGCATCTAATTGTACCAAGTACGGAAACATCAAATAACCCAAGAACTCGTGTTGCTCGATGGTATAAATGATGCGAAAAGAGGGGGTTGTAGTCGTTTGCATAGGTACAATTAGGAATATCAACCGCAAAAGTAGTCTTTTTTGGTAACTATTTCGCACCTTGCACAAAACTAATTTTATTTTATCTCATGTACTATTTTTTGAAGCCCATCACAAGCACGTCATCTGTCTGTGTTCTTGTTCCTTTCCAAGTATCAAAAACACGCTGAATTTCTTTTTGTTGGGCTTGCATGGGTAAATGGCTTACGCTGTGCAAAAGTTCGCGGAAACGTGGTTTTGTAAATTTTTTGTCATCTTCACTACCAAACTGGTCGCGGAACCCATCAGTGGACATATAAAATACATCAGTGGGCAAAATATCAAGTTCAAATTGTCCGTATGATTTGGTTCCTGAGAATTGCGAACTGCCGATGGGATATACCGAGCCTTTGACTTCTTGCAACTTGCCTGCCCGCACATAAAAGAGCGAACTACGCGCACCCGAAAAAGACATCTTATTGGAAGTATCACAAAAGCGCACAATAGACAAGTCCATGCCATCTTGAGTGTTGCGGTTTTCGGTTTGGTCTTGCTTTAGGGCTTGGCGGATTTTTTGGTCAAGGCGTGTAAGGATTTCTGTTGGCTCTGTGATGTGTTGCTCGTTTACTATCTCGTCCAAAAGCGAAATACCCATCACGACCATGAACGCGCCCGGTACACCATGCCCTGTGCAGTCCACGCAGGCAAGTATCATTTGTCCCTGAATCGAGGTGTACCAATAAAAATCGCCACTCACAATGTCTTTGGGGCGATAAAAAATAAAAGCGTGGTCTGCATATTGCTCAAAGTCGCTCATGGGAGGTAATAGTGCTTCCTGAATCCGTTTGGCGTATTTGATGCTGTCAATGATGTGCTGGTTTTGGTTTTCTATCTTTTCGTAAGCCTTTTTGAGTTCGGTATTGCGGAGTTTTTGGATTTCTGTTTCGTGTAAGGCTTGTATAGTTTTGAGTTTTGCGTTGCTCTCATCACCTGCTACTGAACTTTTGAGTTCTATGTATTTCTCAAGTGCTTCTAAGGCTTCTTGCGGTTGGTTATTTTGCTTATAAATGCCTGATATTACTTTGTACGCCCTTACAAGTTTTGGCTTTGAATTGATATTTTGGGCTATGCGGATAGCTTCATGGAGGTGTGAAAGGGCTACATCTGTAGCTTGCCTGCCCCCATGCACGACCGCGAGGCTGATATAGCAAGAGATGATTCCTTGCAAAATGTCGTGTTCTTGTCTGATATGCAGACTTTTTGTCAGGTATTCTATAGCTTTGTTTGGCTGTGATAGGTTGTGATAGATTACGCCCAAGTCATGCAGATTGCGGGCTTCTACTTGTGGATTTTCTATTTCTTGACTAATTTCTAAACTTTGGTAGTGGTAATTTTTGGCTTTTTCATAATCTTGCATGGCAGAGGTAACACTGCCCAAGCCCGCTATAGCGGTTGCTATGCCTGTTTTATCGTGCATTTCTCCAAATATTTCTAAAGCCTCTTGAAAGTTTTGGGAGGCAAGGTCATGTTCGCCACTTTCCATGTAGTAATTGCCGAGCATATACGTCCCGACTGCAAGTGCTTGCAAATGATTATGCTTTCTGCCCAACTCAAGCCCCAGCAACATATCCTCAAAACCCTGCTCATAATCGCCTATTTGAAGATAACAACCGCCCCGCAAGACATAACCAATACATTTTTCGTACTCATTTGAGATGTCATCAAAAATTTGTAGGGCGCGGTCTATGAGTGGAATGGCATTGTCTATTTGATTTTGTGCAAATGTAAAAAATGCCAAAAACGCCAATGCTCTGCCTATACCAAGCTGATAGCCTACATTTTCGGAGAGGTCGTAGGCTTCTTTGGCACATTCGCGTGCCATTTTAGCATTGCCGAGCCTGATTTTCCAACATTTATCCAAAAGCCAATCTATCGCTTCTATTGTGCCAAGTTGTGGAGGTGCGTGCATAAGTCTGTCTATTTTTGTAACTATACAGGACGGCAAATTTTATGCCTAAACAAAACTAAAATAAAAATCTGAACTCTCAAAAAATATTCACAAAAAAGCATTAACTTTGCAGTCCTTTTATTGGGTTGAAAACCGCCAATTATGACAAACGAAACAGCCGAGCAAGAACAAGACTGCTATGTGATTTGGGAGAGTTGCCTCCGTATTATC
Organism: Cytophagales bacterium; assembly: GCA_013298105.1. Lineage (GTDB taxonomy): Bacteria > Bacteroidota > Bacteroidia > Cytophagales > Microscillaceae > RDXI01. The sequence continues at coordinate 2,829 of JAAFJK010000247.1, read as the reverse complement.
CGTGAGAACACTACTCCCGATGCCTTTATGACATGGTTTGAGCCTATCATACCACACAGCTTTGATGGAGAAGCCCTTGTGTTACAAGTACCCAGCCATTTTTTTTATGAATATCTGGAAGCAAATTTCATAAAAATTATGCGCAAAGCTATAGACATAGCCATAGGTACACAGGGTAGATTAGAGTATTTTATCACTGAAAATGTCCAAGAAGTAGAACAACCCAAAACGCCCGATAATCCTATCTTATACAACAATCCATTCAAGCCGTATGGACAAAATAATTATACGAATGGACAAAACAACCAATCTAAGCAAGTCGTAAGCTCGTTTTCACGCGAAATGTACGAAAGCCAAAAAGCTATTTATGCCACTGCATTGAATAGATTTTATAGCTTTGATAACTTCATAGAAGGCGACTGCAACCGCTTGGCGCGTTCGACAGGATTCGCAGTAGCCGACAAACCGGGCGTTACTGCCTTCAATCCACTCATGCTCTATGGTGGGGTAGGATTGGGCAAAACGCACCTCATGCAAGCCATTGGCAATCACATCAACGGACATTTTCCTGGCAAAGAGGTCGTCTATGTGTCCGCAGACCGATTCACAGACCAGCTCATTGATGCGCTGAAGCACAACAGAGGCGATGCGTTCAAGCAATTTTTTATGCAACTTGACGTACTCATGATTGATGACGTACAGTTTTTGGCAGGCAAGGAAAAAACACAAGAGATATTCTTTAGTATATTCAACCAACTCCACCTTTCAGGCAAACAAATCATCATGACAAGTGATAGACCACCTGCCGAACTTACAGGATTGGAAGACCGCCTACTCACAAGATTCAAATGGGGACTGACCACCGACCTGAAGCAACCCGACCTCGAAACGCGTATGGCTATCATTCATCGAAAACTTGATGAACGTAACCAAACTTTGCCCGACAATATCATAGATTATCTTGTCCACAGCATAGACAGCAATGTCCGCGAACTTGAAGGAGCTATCAATTCTCTTTCTGGACTTTCCGAAAATGGTATGCCTGTAACGATGGAACTTGCCAAACAAATCGTGGAGCAAATCGTACAAGTTACGGAGAGCAAACAAGCGGGGATAGAAGAAGTACAGCGTGTAGTTTCTGACTATTTCAATATCCAAGTAGATGAACTCAAAGACAAAACCCGCAAGAAAGAAATCGTCATAGCCAGACAAATTGCCATGTACTTTGCCAAAGAATATACGGGCTTTTCGCTTAAATCTATTGGTTATCACTTTGGAGGGCGCGACCACAGCACTGTCATTCACGCCATACAAGCCGTAACGGATATGATACAAGAAAAACGTGAAATACGTATGTATGTAGAAGATATTGATAAGAAGTTTAAAAAATAAATTTTTAACCTTGCCTACCCACCACGCATGGAAAAACTAAGATACGAACGCCCTGTCATCAAAAAACTCAATGCGGGTTTGATGAATAAATTTGGGACTCGCTCCGAATATGCTCCCGTAACGCATATAGAAGGCGTTTCGGTAAAAGGCATGATACAAAAATACGGCTCGCCTGTATTCGTATTGGTAGAAAGACAAATCCGCAAAAACTACCAAAACGCTGTCCGCGCCTTCAAAACCCGCTATCCTAAAGTGCAGTTCGCGTGGTCTTACAAGACCAATTACATCAACGCGATTTGTAATATATTCCACCAAGAAGGCTCGTGGGCAGAAGTCGTGTCTATGTTTGAGTACCAAAAAGCGATTCAAAATGGCGTGCCTTCCCAAAAAATAATCTTCAATGGTCCCGAAAAAACAACCCAAGACCTTACCATAGCCATTGAAGGCGACTCACTGATACACATTGACCACTTTGACGAACTCTACGAACTTGTAGAACTTACCGACAAATTGGAGAAAAAAGCCCGCGTAGCTATTCGTGTGAATATGGACACAGGCATATATCCTATGTGGGATAGGTTTGGATTCAATTATGAATCAGGGCAGGCTTGGAATGCCATCACAAAAATCATGGCAAGCAAGCACTTGGAGTTGATAGGATTGCATACGCACATAGGCACTTTCATGCTCTCTACACAAGCCTATAGCATTGCCGCCGCTAAACTTTCAGATTTGGCTGTAAATATACGCTACTATTACAACAAAGCCCTCCAATATCTGGACTTAGGGGGCGGTTTTCCTTCTGCCAATACGCTCAAAGGTTCGTACCTTTCGGGGGCAGATATTATCCCTTCGATTGATGATTTTGCAGAAGCTATCACGAATACTATCCTAAATTATGGCTATCGCTCTGATGAATTGCCTACCCTTATTCTGGAGTCGGGCAGGGCTTTGATTGATGATGCAGGGTATTTGCTTGGCTCTGTAGTGGCAAATAAACGTCTTTCGGACGGAAGGCGAGCGACCATTATGGATTTTGGTGTGAACTTACTTTTTACCTCTTTTTGGTATGAACATAAAATAACACCTGCCCAAGAGTTCGGTTATCAGACTGAAGATATGGTCATTTATGGACCTCTTTGTATGAATATAGACGTGGTACGCGATACCGTAAATCTACCTCTCCTGCACAAAGGCGACCATGTAGTGGTGCATAAAGTTGGCGCGTACAACATGACACAATGGATGCAATTTATCCATATGCGTCCAAACGTACTACTAATTGATACCAAAGGGGAAACGCATTTGATACGCCACCATGAAACATTGGATACCATAAATTCGTTAGAAGAAATGCCCACTCATTTGAAAAATTTTAATTTATAATAAACTTCTTGCGAAAGTGCTATTTTTGATGCCTCAACAGGATTAAAAATA
>JAAFJK010000246.1 GCA_013298105.1 Cytophagales bacterium | reverse complement strand
CAGGCAAGTGCATGGTTGCCTCTGCTTGCGCTACCAACACCTTGCCTACGTGGGAGGCAAGGGGCGAATCTGTAGCCTGCAAAAGCGTCTGTAGGATAGTTCGCACTTGTGCAGTTTGGGGTTTGCCAAGTGCTATAAAGTCATTCAAAAATTCAGTTTCAAAAAGGCTGGTAGGCAAGTTCAAATTCGCGGACTTAAAAAAGCCCAAATTTGCTACTTCCACAAGGTCAAGGATATGCTCGCCTATGGCTACGCCCACGCGCTTTTGAGGATTTGATGAGGTTGAAAAAATGCCATACGGCAGATTGTGTATAGAAAAGTCTGAATTTGCGGGAATGGATAACCAAGACATGGGATATGTTACTTTTATGTATTCTCGATAATTTTTGAGAAGTATTGCAAAATTAGTACATTTATGGGAGATTTACAAACAAGTACCACCTACATCAGCTTTTAAAAAAAGAAAGAGAGGCGCGTGTTTTCACGCACCTCAAAATAGACTTCTTGCAAAAGTGCTATTTTTGATACCTCAACCCTGCCCTTTTCCAAATGGAGAAAGGTTAAAAATACTTTCGCAAGAAGTGACCTAAAAAAGACTATTTCAAAAATAAATCCAGCGTATAAGGATACACATACCATGTGAGTAGCAGATACGCTATCGCGCCTACAGTATAGCCTATCAGTGCCAACCAGCCTACTTTGCGAGCAAACCAGCCAAATTCTATGCCTGCTTTTTCTTGCACTGCTACGCCTGCTGCAGAGCCTATGATAAGAATACTTCCGCCTGTGCCTGCACAATAAGAGAGATAAATCCAAACAAAATGATTTGTGGGAAACTCTGTGAGTGTGTACATACCTTGTACAGCCGCTACAAGAGGTACATTATCAATAATGGCAGAAGATAGTCCTATCACGAATATAATAATTTCCATGCTGTGTAGGTTTGTTTCCAAATACTTGCCTACCTCCTTCAATACACCTGCGCTCTGTAAACAGCCAACCGCCAGCAATATCCCAAAAAAGAACCATAAACCTGTTTGTTCTACTTTTTTGACTGCCGCCGCTACCGTAAACTCTTCTCTGTTTGCTTCGTCCATTTGGTTATTCAGAAGTTCAGACACAAACCAAACCATGCCCCACGCCATCGCCATACCTGCGTATGGAGGCAAGTGTGTAAAATATTTGAATATAGGTACAAAAAGTAATGCGCCAAGTCCCACGATAGTCATGATGCGTGTATGCTTTGGATTCACGTAGTTGTGAGAAGTGGCTTCACTTTTTGCCACAGGTACGAGGTTCAGCACTGTATTTTTGCGCATACTCAAAATCCACAAAGGTACTAAAACGTGCAATAAACTTGGTAAAAACATACGCATGACCAAATTTTGAATATCTACTTGTCCGCCTGCCCAAAGCATAGTAGAAGTAACTTCGCCCAAAGGCGACCATGTACCACCTGCATTGGCAGAAATGACTGCCATGCCTGTCATGAACTTGAGCTTCTCGCTGTCTTTGAGTATGTCCCTAAGCATATAGTACATGACTACGGTAGCAGTTACGTTGTCAATCACTGCCGCCATAAAAAAAGTGGTCAAGCACGCTCTCCAAAGAAGCGTATGCTCATTGTCGGTTCTGATAAGTTGTGTGATGCCGTCAAAGCCTTTGTAGGCAGAAACTAATTCTACGATACTCAATGCTCCCCACAAAAAAAAGATAATACCAGCCACATCTGCCAGATGATGCATCAGGTGTGGCTTGACTACTTTTTCGCCTTCATAAAATCCATAAATAGCCCAACAGAGCATTGCCATCACAAGTATAGGTCCCGCTTTATTGATTTTTAGTTTGTTTTCAAAGGGGACAAAGACCGTATAAACGAGTACAAATAGGCAGGAAAGAAGCAGGGCTAAAGACATTTTTTAGAATTATTTTTTTGTAAATATAGTCTATAATATTGGAAACTGAAATTTATTTTTTTCCTCCTTTTTCAGAAGAGATAGTACGTGCGGGTGGCGTATCGGGAGTAGGTGGTATATTGGCTTCGTGTTTGAACTTGCTCTCGTGCGTAATTTCAGTTCTAATTTGCTCAAAATCAATGAGTTTATTTTGCTTTTCGCCCAAATCTACAAGCAGTCCATCTGCTTGTATTTTGATTACTTTAGCGGTAGGTAGTTTGCTAAATCGCCCCTTTTTTTCTTTGTAATACACCATCGTACTTTCTATAATGCGTACCTCTAACACACGCTCAAAGGGAATCAACTCAGCAGGCAAGCCAAAATAACTAACAAGATACAAAAGTCTGTTTTCTTTGATAAGTTTATCCAAACTTATGGGGTCAAGTTGATTCATTTTTTCTATATCTTCATAAGGTGTTTCCACTACAGGCATACCAAATTCTGTATAAAAAATAGCGGTTATGATGCCCACATACTCAAACTCATCTTCTTGGTAGTTGCTCATGACCATATCGCCTTTTTTGAATATTTGGGAACTAAGCGCAAGTTTGGGTGCATCAAGCGATGTGTCGGTTTCATAAAAAAGTGGCTTTCTTTCTTTGAGCTTCGCAGTATATAAGATCTTTGTACGAATAGAACCCAGCGGCAACTTATAATATCCATGTCCTTCATGGCGTATTCGGCAAGTATGTGTCGCTTCATCATAGCCCATAAAAGTAGCCAATGTTTGTGTATCAAATGAATTTTGAAGTTTGATATACACGCAAGAGCCTTCTGCAAGGTACTCTATAGGCAAAACCCGCTCAAAGGGCAAAATTTCGTTGGGCATACCTTCATAGCTCACATGGTAATATAATTGACGTTCGCGTATAAAATGTATTAATTCTTTTGCCGATATCGTACCTAATTGGGTAGTCGTAACGGGTTTGTATGCCCCACCTTTTTCGCTGTAATAGATTTGCGTTACTCTACCTATGTACTCATAAGGGTCATGTTGGTGATTGCTCAATACATAACTACCTATCTCGAATATATGTATGCCATGCACAGGCGTTCTTTCACTTTTCATATCAACATAATTTTAAATTTCTCAAAATTAACATTTTTTGGAGAAAATAAAATAAATTCAACATTTTATTCTCAAATCAAAACAACTTTTCGTTTGTTAAATTTACGCCCTCTTTCACATATAAGCCCCAAGCAAACTTATCTGTGTCGTTTTCAGAGCCTGTAATTTCTGTAAAGCGCGTTATTTTCTTTTCGTATTTCACCTTATCTTTAGTTTCCACAAGATTAGGCGTATTGGATGCATATTTTACATTACTATTAGATTGCACAGAATTACAAGTACTATTAAAGGCGGTTTCAATAGTCTCTTCTGAAGCTAATCTTTTATAAAACTCTACTGCAAATTCTGTAGCCATTTTGTCATCTATTTTTGTAGAAGTGGCAATGACAGCAGGAACACCTAAATTCATTAATATTTCCGCATGAGCCTCTGTAGCACAACCATTCAAAAACACCAGTCGCAAACTCGTAGGATTACGCAATACTAACTCTTTTGCCAAAGGCTCAAAGAAAACATCGCTATTTTGCAGAGATAGGACTTCACTGTTCGCGTGTCCGCCAAAATGGAAAATGCGGATTCGTCCCTCGAAATTTTTTATATATTTAAAGCAGTCCTTTGTGTTAGTATCAATATACTGTTCAAGGTGAATAGAAAATTCGTGTGATATGAGTTCGTCTTGTATGCCTTTTAGTTCTTGATTTAAATTTTCTAAATCTCTTGTAGGATTTGCAAAAGCTGTAAAAATGACAGGGCGTAATCTACTTTGGATATTATGCATCATGTAGGCAGTACCTTCCGCATTTCTTATAATTTTATCTAATAAATTGTCTGTTGAGTAATTCTCATTTATAAAATTTTTGAGAACATTCCATTCTTGGAGTGGGAATTTGCTCAAATATTTTACTAAATTTTTTACGGTTTTCCCAGAAAGTTTAGGAACTACCTCAGATACTTTATCTGCATCTATCTTCATGACTTTCTTGTTTTGATATGGTGAATAATTTCTAATGCTTGTATGGCGGTTTTTAGTTGTTCCCGCTCATCTTCGTTTAAGTTATTAATTTTGCCTTTCATTTTATCTTTAAGTTTTTGAATGTTTGATATAAGTTTATCTATTTCTTCATTTGCATTGTACTTTTTTATTGTAGCCTCGGTATCTTCGCCAAATTTGATGTTCTCAAACTCAAATACAGTTTCTAACACCTCGTATATGTCCTTGCCTACAAAATCTACAGGGGAGGGATATATTTTGTAGCGTGGGTCTTCGCTATCTTTTGCTTTTCCTTTTTTGAAAAAGAAGATTTCATCTCGTTTTCGGTCTTGCACTGCAAAAGGAGAGTGGACTGTGATAATAAACTGTACGTTCGGAAAAGTTCTGTGTAGCATATTGACTATTTTGCGTTGCCAAGTTGGGTGAAGGTGTGCATCTAACTCATCTATACATACGATGGCTTGCTGATCTACTACTTTTGTGTGCGTTAGTTTGTTCTTTGCCTCACGCTCTTTGTGCAGTGCGTTCAAAAACTGGTATATGATACTCACGATAGCAAGAACAGAAAAAGTCCCTTGTGAAGTGGTGGTTAAGTTGGTAGCATCTTTGTCATCATGCACTTTTACCATGACTTTTGTATTTCCTGTATCACTTTTGACGATGCTATCAAAACTGAAAACATTGTTTGACTTCTCATCTTCTACCAATTCCTTGAATACTTCAGAAATGATTATAAAACGTTCATTTTCTGTAAAAATAGCAGGTTGCTTTTTTGTGGGATTAGCCGCATCAGCCGTAAGCGCCCAGTCATATACTACATTTTTGAAAGCGGCAGAAAACTTTTTTTGGTCTAACATAAGATTTCCACCATTTTCTATGAAAGTATAATCTCCTACATCTACAAAGTCTGTATGTGCTATGTACCTGACTGAAGGAATGGCTAATAGCGGGATTTTGGTATGTCCAGCTATGTCAAGAAAGGTTTTAGGGGTTATACCAAGTTTTGAGTTGATATTGATTTTGGTTGATTTATTGTTATCGTCGAGTGTGCTTGTTTCTAAGACTACTTTTAGTTCAGATTTTTCATCTACATTTGTGTTGGCTAAAGTTTCACTGAATACTTCCCTTTCATTTTGCAGGAAAGCTACCAAAGTACGCAAAAGATAGGTTTTTCCATAGCCATTTTTCCCCAGCAGTATGTTGATATGATGGTTCAGTTTCCAAGTCATGTCATCAAAATATAATCCACCTTTCATGTCTATTTTTTCCACAAGTGGTTGTGTCAGCACATTTTCATAACAACTGAGGCGGACATTTTCTTTATCCGCAAAGGGGTTGGTGTGGGTAGAGGGAAAATAAGCCGTTCCAAATTCAGCAAAAGAAACAATTATGTCTTCCCCCACTTCATTTACAAGTGTGATTTTTTCTGTTTCTACATCTATACTTTTTGTCCAAAAGCCCTCATGTGCATGGGAGAGAGAAGTAATACGCCCTATTATTCCCATAGATTGTAGCTCCTCTATGCGCAGAAACTGAACCGTCTTGTCTTTACAAAACTCTACCGAATATATTTGAGTATTGCCGTCTTCGTAAATTTTTTTGATTTTAGCTGGGTAGTAGTAGGGGTCTTCCAGGCGGTCTGCCCATACATATTCGCCTTCTTTGTATTTGTAGTCGCTCATACTTTTATTGTCTTATAGACGGAAAATAGTTGGTTCTGATTTCACCAAAACGCTTTGGGAATGTTTGATTGGTTTGGTTATTAAAAATAAAAAATAACTGCCTTTGAAAGTCTATGGATGCTACCACATTTTGCTTTATCCATCCTCCGTTGTCAAAATATTCTACAGGTATAGCCGCATCAAAAAAAAGACGTAGCTCATTTGCTTCAAGGTATTGTATGTTACCTTTGAAGAAATGAATCTCATACTTAAAAGTTTTACCATCAAAATTTTGGATAGTAGCAGGATAATAATAGTAGTCATCTCTATCATCAGCCCAAACAAAGTCGCCAATACCCATAGAAAAAAGTTGTTTTAGTACCAAATAGTTCGCAAATGTAATATTTTTTTTTAAATGCGCATCTTTTTGGAAAAAAATATTGCTTTGACATAGATAAAATCCTAAAGCCCTTCAAATGTAGCAAAAGCGTTGATAGCATTGGCGCAACCTCACGCTGCCAACCCTCTCAAGATAATCCTAAAAGTAGTACCTTTGTCTATTTCAGATTGTTTTACGAATATTTTGCCTTTATGGTATTCTTCTACGATACGCTTCGCAAGCGTAAGCCCCAAGCCCCAACCGCGCTTTTTGGTAGTGAAACCTGCCTGAAAAACTTTTTTCATTTGGACTTTTGAGATGCCTTTGCCTGTGTCTGTGATGTCTATGATTACATCGCCTTCAGGTGCCTCCTCGAGGTGAATCGTGAGCGCACCAATGCCTCCCATAGCATCTACAGCATTTTTACAAAGATTTTCAATTACCCATTCAAAAAGATGGCGATTCAAGCTGATACTTGTCCCTCGTGGTAGGTCATTCGTGATAGAAAGTTTTACTTTGGTGGAGATGCGCCTTTGGAGATAGTTTGTAATGCCTAAGACTATAAAATAAATGTCCTCCTCCTTCAGTGTAGGCTCAGAACCAATGCTTGAGAAGCGTGAAGTTATCATCTCAAGGCGTTTGATGTCTTTTTGTAGCTCTACCCTCACTTCCTCCATCTGTGGCTCTGTCTTCAGGTATTCTACCCACGCCATCAGCGAAGATATGGGTGTGCCTAATTGGTGGGCAGTTTCTTTGGCAAGACCAACCCAAACGCGATTTTGCTCTGCACGTCTTGAGGAACTGAACGCAAGGTAGGCAAGGTAGGCAAAAATCGCTACCACAAATAACAAAACGGCAGGATAATACCGCAACTGTACCAACAAATCAGAGTCGCGGTAATAAACATAGTTTGTTGGGGCATTTTTTATTTTGACTATTATGGGGGGGTGATGCCCTTTCATAATCTCAAGCTCGCGCTTCAAGATTTGTTCTTCACGCGCTTTGGAGATGTTGGGAGGCAAGATATTTCTGGCATCTATGATTTTATCGCCTTGCATCAAAATAACAGGTATATCGTTGTTATCTTTGATGATATTTTGGAGTAGGAAAGTCTGCTCGTCTTCAGATTTTGAGTCTGCTACATATTGGAGGGCTTGCGCATAGAGGGCTATCATTTTCTCCTCTTGGACTGCCAGCCGCTTCACGAGCCATTGGGTATAAAATAAAGACAAACCCGCCAAAAGTAGTGCTACTAACACTACGCCCAATTTGACACGCGATTTATTTTGGTACAGGTCTATCATTTTATCTTATTCATCAACTCTTTCAGCATCTTCGAGCCTGTACATCAGATGTTCTATGTCATCTGCATTCAGCCGAAGTGTACCTTTGAGGAGTATAGGTTTGGCACTATAAAACAATTTTTTGGTAGATTTTACTTCCATCACAGTTTCAGGTCCCGCGCCTCCACAAAAATAGCAACTACTCATAGGATAAGCCGAAAATGCAAAGGTGTTCACGCCTGATACTTCTATAGGTAAGTAATAACCACGAATCGTTACAGTCTGTCCATTCAGTTTACGGGCTTCGCGTCCAAAGATAGGGTATTCCATTTTTTGCCCATCTACAGTGCGCATCTCGTAGCTTACATCTGCCAGATTGCGCCAAACACTGCGCTCGTCTTGCGCGTGTATGTGGGCAGGCAAGGTAAAAAACAAAAGAAATATTAAAAAACGCATACGGGTTAAGAGGTACAAACTTAAAACAAAATTGTCAAAGAAGCTATTTGTTATTAGACTTCTTGCGAAAGTCTTTTTAACCCTTCTCCATTTGGAGAAGGGCAGGGTTGAGGTATCAGAAATAGCACTTTCGCAAGAAGTCTATTCTCATCTTTTGCCTTGCTCAATGGGACAGGTTTGAAATCTACTGATTACCCACATCTAAAAACAGTGAGAACAAGAGAAGAATAAGCATTTTTTACGGTTGTCAATCCGAAAAAAAGACCACGAACTATCTCAAGAACTGTTAATTTTTTGCTAAAAATGGAGATTGTTTTTTTCTAATACTATTGGATTGTGTGGTATGGGGTTAAAAAGTAGGAAATAAAGAAAAAGAGTGTATTTTTGCATACGAACTCAAAAAAAACTTATTTTCCTATTTCCTATGTGCGAAGATACTAAAA
>JAAFJK010000611.1 GCA_013298105.1 Cytophagales bacterium | reverse complement strand
TTGTCAAGGCAGCGTATTGTTTGGCTGTAGTAATGCCTCGTTTGCACCAAATAGCCTCCAATTCTTGCCTAACCTCTATATTTTTCAAACGTTCCTCAATCCAAGAGTCGTTATAGCCTTGTTTTTTATAGTAGAGGCGTTTTTTCTCTAAAGTATCTACACTTTCGTTGATAACTTCGTTCAAAAGGGCAACTTCTTTTTTTGCACTGTCAAACGCTACCACAAGCGAGAGTTTGAACTTTACCACTTCAGGCGAGTTTCGACTCAATGTTACCACAAAATTACATTGTAGTTCATTGAGAAAGTAGAATTTTTGAGGCTGACCTATGCCTAATACTTCCGTTTCAAACGGAAGTATTCCCAGTTGCTCAAGTTCATTTTTGTACTTATTGATAGTTTCAATAAGATTTTTATGCTTGATATTCAAGCCTTTAGCAATGATACGACTATCTACTACCTGTATGCCGTTTAGGTTTTGGATTTCGAGTTGATGTTCCATGTTGTATAAATTGGTTTAGGTTGTTTTTATTTGGTTAGACTTTGTTTTAGAAGCTCATGAAGCCTGTCTATTTCTTTTTGTTGGGCTTCGATGCGGGATTCGTATTGTTTTTCGAGCTTTGCCAAGACTTCTTTATCCGCAATTACAGAACCATTAGTTGTAAAAAGCTGACTACTTGAGATATAGTTGGTTATCATAGCTTGCTCATCAAAACTTACCAAATCTCGTAAAGATACATCAAGCACTTGAGATAACTGCTCAAGCCTGCTGAAAGGAATATCTACTTCTCCTCGCTCTAAACGACTATATCCTGCTTGAGTCATTTGTAGCTTTTCTGCTAATACTTCTTGTTTGAAACCCCGATATTCACGGAATTTCTTAATTTTTTCGCCTATTTTCATTTTTTCAATCGTTTTTATATGCAAATGAGTTATAATTATTCTTTCACAAAATTAGGATATTAAATTTAAAATGCAAAAATTTGGAGCAGAAAATTAAAAATTTTACGCAGAAGCCGAAAAGCGTGTTAAGAGAGTAGGCAAAATATGAACCTAAAAATGATTTATGCCACTTTTACTTCTTTTTGTGTTGATACTGATTATTGCTGCTACTTGGGGTATGGGGGCATCAGGTGAGGATATTGGAGATGATTAAACTTCCACTCGTCATGTGAAATTTTCAACTTTACCCAATTCTGAAAAGTTCCCAAATTCGCAACAAAAACGAATATTAGGCACAAAAACTACCATTCAAATACAAAACGCCTTGCCTACCTGCGCTATATGGGCAGGCAAGGTGTTTGTTCAGAAAAAAATAACCCAAGCCCGCTCAAAACTGAGTGGGCTTTTTTGGTTGTCTGACAATTTTTGTGGAAAAACATTTTTTGAGCAAGTTCGGATTTAAGAAACGCCTTTTTTGCTCAATAGGATAGGGTTTTAAACCCTATCCTATTGAGCAAAAAAAACTACCACAAAAATTGTCAGACAACCGCTTTTTTCTTGCCTACCTATATGTTAAAAAATACGCCAAAACTTTATTACTGGACATTTTGATTTTTGGGAGGCGGTGTATGATATTTTTCATTTTTTTGGAACAAGTCCATTAGAAATTTCAGGAGACCTTTTATTGTTTGAGTATGTGTGTGGAAAAACTCAAAACCGTGTTTGAAAATGGATACAGCCGCATATACGTTTCCGTTCTTATCTTTTTTCATCTGCCTTTTGTGCAAAAGTTGTAACCCTTCTATGACACAAAAGACGTAGGCGGCAATGACTATGCTCAACATCAATCTGGCTTTTCGGGCGTTCTTAAGTCCCAAATCTTCCATATTGAACCCATTAGTTTTGAGATGTTTGAACATACATTCTATTTGCCAACGGAAGCGGTAACTCTGATACAACCGCTTCTTTGTTTTGTGGAATTGGTTAGAAATCAAAATTACCCACTTTTCAGCGTCATTCGCTGGGTTCAAATTCGCCCTTACCAAAATGCGTACAAGACAGCCTTGTATTTTTACTTTACATTCCCGTATCTCCTCGTGTTGCGTTTGTCGGAACAATTGAGCATAGTCTTTACCCGAAGCTTCCACCTCTTTTTTATAGTCTGTCATCGAGAGACGAATGATGTAATACATTTTCAAATCCTTTTCTAAAAAAGTAAACCAATCACGCCCTATATACTCGCGGTCTGCTATCAAAGTCGTACCTGCCAAGTTGTACAATTTGTTTGCCTGCTGAAAAAAACGTTTCCGCTCTTTGAAATTACTGCAACCTTTCTTCCCCAAATTCACAAAAAACAGGGGAATACTCACGCCTTCATACAAAACACTCAACACCAAAAAATGGTAGGTCGTGTTACCAAAAGTCCACGAAGTGCCATCCAAGACTAAATGAAGTGGTTGGTTTTTACTCCTAAGACGCTCTAAAAGCAGTTTTCCGCTCCCTATCAACATCACTTTCCAAGTCGTGCGTAAATTGGCTTCCGAACAGAAAAAGCGTGTTAAGCGTTTGTAATGAGAGTCGGCACGGGTATCAGGCTTGTCTAACAAACCGCCCATAGCGTGTTTCAAAGTATTCAAGTTTACAGTTTGTTTCAACATCAAGGCACATACAAGCGCACAGAGCGTTTTGCATACACTTGTTTGGAAATTAGCAGAATATACCTTAATTTTGTCCGAAAGTTGGGCGTAGAGGTCAGTTGTTTTTTTCATCAATTATACAACCAAATTTAGAGTGTGTTTAGAAAGTAATACTATTGTGAAAATATCAAAATAATGTGCTAATTTTACGTTTTTTATTAGAAATATTATGGTAATTTATAAAAAAAACTTACAACTTCAAAGTGCGTAAGTATGAGCCCCTTACTGGTTATCAATGGACAAAAATCCGCGACCTTGTCGAAGTAAATGCCATAACA
>JAAFJK010000795.1 GCA_013298105.1 Cytophagales bacterium | reverse complement strand
CAGTGGTTCAAGACGTGGAAAGTCAGGAAATAGCTCGAATTGCAGATTCATGATACAAACATACGTATTTCTTTTTGAAATTGCAAGGGTTTTGAGGAAAAAACTTGTGCCTTGCCTACCCGCTACAGAGCAGGCAGGCAAGTTTTTTACTTTTTAGAAGCTAAAAGCGTGTTATAGAGCAGAGCCACACGAGTCATAGGTCCTACCCCTCCTGGTACGGGCGTGATGTAGGCACATTTTGGCGCGACACTTTCAAAATCTACATCACCCACGAGGCGAAAACCGCTTTTTTTCGTGTCGTCCGCCACGCGCGTGATACCTACATCTATCACTATCGCGCCTTCGCGCACCATGTCAGCTTTGAGAAATTCTGGTATTCCCAAAGCCACCACGATAATATCCGCCTGCAAAGTGTGCTTTGAGATGTCGGGCGTTTTGCTATGGCAAAGCGTAACAGTACAGTTGCCTACAGGGGCATTTCGAGCCAATAAAATGCTCATGGGCGAGCCTACTATCTGGCTTCTGCCCAACACGACCGCGTGTTTGCCTGTGAGATTGATGTCGTATTTTTCCAATAATTTCAAAATACCAAAAGGCGTAGCCGATATGAAGGTAGGCAAGCCTTTTGCCATACGCCCCACGCTGACAGGGTGAAAACCATCTACATCTTTGGCAGGAGAGATGGCTTGAGTTACCTTTTCTGCATCTATGTGCTTTGGCAGTGGCAGTTGGACTATGAATCCATCAACACTCGAATCATTGTTCAGTGCCTCTATCTGTGCCAAAAGCTCGGCTTCGGTCGTGGTGGCAGGCAAGCGAATGAGCGTAGATTGGAAGCCTACATTCTCACAATCTTGCACCTTGCCTGCCACATAGCTCTCGCTCGCGCCATCATTGCCTACAAGCACAGCTACAAGGTGTGGCGTTTTGTCTCCAGCCGCTTGGAGGAGTTTGACTTCTTCAGCAAGTTCTTGCTGAAGTGCTTGGGCTGTTTTTTTTCCGTCAAGTAATGTCATATTATTTTTGGATTTTTTTTGGTTGTCAATCCGAAAAAAATTATTTTTGGATTTTGTCAATGGCTTGGAAAGAAGTGGCAATGCCCCTGATGAGCGAAGAACTGAATCCTTGATGCTCCATCTCGTTCAGTCCTGCGATAGTGCAACCTTGCGGAGTCGTAACTTTATCTATCTCACTTTCAGGGTGTTGTCCGCCTTGTAGGAGGAGTTCTGCCGCGCCTTTTACGGTCTGGGCGGCTATGAGTAGGGCAGTTTTGGAATCAAAACCGATTTGTATTCCCCCTTGCATACTTGCCCTGATGAACCGCAAAGCGTAGGCTATCCCACACGCGCCCAGCACTGTGGAGGCTTCCATCAGATTTTCTTCAATCAAAATGGCTTTGCCCAATTCATCAAAAATACCCACTATGGCTTGGCGTTGCTCTACAGAGCTGTTGCGGGAGGAGATGCACGTCATAGATTCGCGGATAGCGACTGCGGTATTCGGCATGGCACGAAAAATAGGCATCACAAAGCCCAAATGTGCTTCTATCTCGGCTATCGTTACGCCTGTGGCTACCGAAACTAAGATTTGGGTGCTGGAATTGATGTATTCTTTTATCTCGGCGATGACTGCGCCCATCTGTTTGGGCTTGACAGCCAAGATGATGATTTCACAATCTTTGATGCAGTCTGCGTTGTTGCTTGTGAGCGCGATGCCTTGTGCAGAAAGGAATTGTATAATTTCTATTTTGCGCCTTGAAACAGCAATTTTGTAGTCCTTAGAGGCGTGTGCCAAGCCTTCTGCAATGGCTGTACCAAGATTGCCTCCGCCTACGATAGCGATATTTTTCATGAATGTTTTTTTGCAAATATAGCAGAATTTTCTTACTTTTGTGCCATGTCAAATCGTACCATTCAATTTGTAATTGCTTTAGCTACCCTCTCGGTCGTGGGTATCATCATTACCCAAGTCTATTGGACAAGGCAGTCTTTTGCTATGAAAGAAGCAGAGTTTAACAAAAGTGTGTACGCCGCTCTCCGACAAACAGCCGAGCAGATGGCAAAATTGAATAAGATTGAGCTTACGCACAACCCTGTCAAGCAAGTAACGCCCAACACCTACATAGTAAATATCAATGACAATAAACTCCGCGCCAACCTGATAGAGCATTATTTGGGGATAAATTTTGAGAAAGAAAAACTCCACATGGATTATGAATATGGTATTTTTGATTGTGCAAGTGATAAAATGATGTATGGCAACTATATCAAGGCAAACCAAATCCAAAAAATACCTACCGATACTTTGATGCAAAAATGGGGCGACTTCCCACATTATTTTACGGTGCGCTTCCCTACAAAGAATATATACCTTGCCTTCCAAATGGACGTATGGCTATTTTCGTCTGCACTTACGTTGATTATTTTTGTATTTTTTGGGTTTACGCTCTCGGTTATTTTACGCCAAAAACGCCTTTCGCAAGTACAGCGCGACTTTATCAACAATATGACGCATGAGTTCAAAACGCCCATTTCTACCATTGCCGTTTCTACTGAATTGATTATGAATCCCAAAGTATTGCATAATCCTGAAAAAGTCCTTACCTACAATCAAATCATCAGAACCCAAAATATACGCCTCAAAAACCAGATAGACAAGGTACTCCAAATGGCTGTCATGGATAGGGGCAAGTTCACGCTGAAGAAGGAAATGATGGATTTGCCCCAGCTTTTGCAAGAAGCGGTGGATAATTTTAACCTAAAAGATGAAACAAACCTGACACTCGAATGTAACTTGCCTACCCAAAACGCCAAAGTGCAGGCAGACCGCGTACATTTTACGAATATCATTTACAATCTTTTGGAGAATGGGACGAAGTATGTAAGTTCAGATACCACGCCCGAAATAGCCGTAAAAGCCGTTTTAAAAAACAATGAAATCGCTATCAGTATCAAAGACAATGGAATCGGCATAGCACGAGAGCATCAAAAAAAAATTTTTGATAAATTTTTTCGTGTGCCTACAGGCAATGTCCATGATGTAAAAGGCTTTGGACTTGGACTGAACTATGTGCAGACCATAATCCACGCCCACGCATGGCGCATCACACTTGAGAGTGCGCTCGGCAAGGGTTCTACGTTTACGATATATATTCCATTGGCAGGCAAGGATTAGTGAAGTGAGAAGTGGGAGGTTTGAGGTACGAACTTTTGGTTGTCTGAGCCACGTTGTCAATGGTCGAAGACCTTGACAAGCATATAAAGGGCGAAAAAAAACATATTTTTGGGGTAGTTACTTGTTTTTTTGACATATCATTTTTATTTTTACAAAAATAACAACCCTATCCGCAACCTCTCATGAGCAATATCCAAAACATCACTGCCAATGTAGTCAAAATAGGTACTTCTTCTGGAAGCGGAAGTGGCTTTTATTTGAAGAAGCACAACCTGATTGTTACGAACAATCACGTAGTGGCGAGCCACAAGATGGTTTCTATCGAAACACAAAAGCAAGAACGCTTTACTGCTAAAGTGGTGTTCCTGAACCCTATCGTGGATTTGGCTTTTTTGCTGCCTTCGCGCCCTATAGATGATGCGCCCGAGCTTTTTATACAGCCCTCTCATACGCTTCAGCCGATGGACAGGGTGGCAGTTTTGGGCTTTCCCTACGGAATGCCGTTTACGATTACAGATGGCATCGTGTCTTCTGCCAAACAACTCATGAATGGCAGGCACTATATTCAGACTGATGCGGCAGTAAATCCAGGCAATTCGGGAGGTCCTCTCGTGAACTTGCGCGGAGAAGTCATAGGTGTAACAACTTCCAAATTTACGAATGCAGACAATGTGGGTTTTGCTATTTTGGCAGATGACCTCTTGGCAGATTTAGAATCTTTTGCAGAAAATGTGGACTTACAATTTTCGGTAAAATGTCCCTCTTGCAGCAGTTTGCTTTTTGAGAAAATGGAATATTGCTATAATTGTGGAGGCGAAATAGACCAAACCACGCTCTTTGATGAGCCTAAACCCACCCAACTGGCAGTTTTTGTGGAAGATGGCTTACGGCATCTTGGCATAGACCCTGTGATAGCCCGCAATGGACACGACTATTGGGAGTTTCATCAAGGTAGTTCATTGGTACGAATTTTTGTGTATAATAAAAACTATCTTTATACCACAAGCCCGCTCGTAAAAATTCCCAAAAGCAATCTTGAACCTGTGTATAGATATATTTTGAGCCACCCTATCAAGCCTTTTGTATTTGGGATATGGCAAGGCATGATATATCTTTCGTATCGTGTCCATCTAAGCGACTTGCAAAGCTCTTTCAAAGAACAAATACAGCACAATATAGCCCAGCTTGCCCAAAAAGCAGATGAGTTGGATAACTATTTGATAGATACTTATGGCTGTGAGCGTTCAGAGTATGCTAAGTTTTGAGTACGACAATTTGGCACTTAATTTATTTGGTATTTATTTTGGTATGAGGTAGAGTATGAAAAAAATCATCATTGACAAAAAATTGAAAGAGAGCCTCCTCCAATTTTCTTATGCCAATGTATTGAATGGAGGCATTACACAAATGCAGGCTAAACTCTCAAAAACAGCCGAAGGCTACCATGCGCATTTCAAGGTAGCCGCCGCACATGAGGACACTTTTAAGGTTTTGTTGAAAGACAACCAGTTAGAGATTTATCGTACTTTTCGTATTGATAACTTGATTAGTGAACCTGTTGAACTCTCCGCACTCATCAGCTTGTTTATGGTGCCAAACTTTGTGGATATAAAAAGGCTCGAGGCTACTTTTCAAGAAGGCGGTCTTAAACTTTTCGCGCCTTTTAAAGAAGAAGACAAGAGAGATTGACGATTAGAAATTTAGGAACGAGTAAAAAATAACTTGAGCATATTTAGCCACGCTGTAAGCGTCTGTTATCGAGCTTTTACGCGGTTAAGCAAT
>JAAFJK010000530.1 GCA_013298105.1 Cytophagales bacterium | reverse complement strand
AAATTTTATTGATTTTTTTGGAAAAACTAAACACCTTGCCTACCACACGCAGGCAGGCAAGGTTTTTAGCTCGGCAGAAAAATGCCTTGCATTTTGCGGGTTGCAAACCCGCCTCTATTTGGAAGTGCTTAGTTGCAAACTAAGCACAACAGGGTAAAAAAGGATTGCTTGATATTATTTATGCTTTGTAGCGATTTTGGCTCGGCATTGTTTTGCTTCGCAAAACGCAAGTTGGAAACTTGCAACAAAGTAAGTTCCAAGTTACGCTTCGCTAAACTTGAAACAGTATTTATTTTTAAAAAATAAACTTGGAACAGTGGGGGATTGGCTCGGCATTGTTTTGCTATCGCAAAACGCAAGTTGGAAACTTGCAGGATATTGTATTCCAAGTTCGCTTCGCTTAAACTTGAAACAGTAGTTTAGTTATTTAGAAACAAACTTGGAACAGTGGGGAATTTATTTATCTTTTTTAAAAAACAAATCTAATATATAAATGATGTTAAATATAATAGTAAGAAAGAAGAATATATATAAGTAAACTATTTCATTTAAAATCAAAGAATAGACATTATCTTCACTAACGAATAAAACCTTTAACGCTACTATTAATAATAAAAAATATAATAATTTAAATATTAGTAAGGAATTGATAACAAAAAAACTATTTAAATTATACTTTGCATTAGATAAGAAAATAACATAAATAATAAAATAAATAACAAAAAATAAATATAAATTTATAAAAAAATAAATTGAATAGTTAAAAACAAGCATACCAAAGATAATAATCGCTAAAAAGCAAATAATATTAAAAATCTTTTGTAGTTTCTTCTGTTTTTTCATATGTCTTATTGTTTCCATCATAATTTATAAATTTAATTTTTTCTACTTTTTTGTTTAAAATATTTTTACTTTCAGTCCCCCCACTGGCGCAAGCGTCCACGCTTGTGCCTACATACCCACTGGCGCAAGCGTCCACGCTTGTGCCTACATAACTGAAGCGTCCCGCTTCCGCGTAAGCGTGAAAACTATTATCTTTCAACATATTTTGGTTATCAACCATTTTATTTCCGTTTTAGTTTTGCAAAGATATACCTTTTTTCTGAAACATAAGCATCTTGCCTGCCTATAGAGGTAGGCAAGCACATGGGCTATAAGAGCGCGGTTTTTACGCTTACGCGGAAGCCACAGGCTTCAGTTATTTTGGCACAAGGCAAGAGCCTTGCGCCAGTGGGGGGTTGCAAACCCGCTTCTATTTGGAAGTGCTTAGTTACAAACTAAGCACAACAGGGGCTTAGTTGCAAACTAAGCACAACAGGGGTTGCAAACCCGCTTCTATTTGGAAGTGCTTAGTTGCAAACTAAGCACAACAGGGTATTTAGCTCGGCAGAAAAATGCCTTGCATTTTGCGGGTTGCAAACCCGCTTCTATTTGGAAGTGCTTAGTTGCAAACTAAGCACAACAGGGGGGGAGCTTCGCTTAAACTTGAAACAGTAGTTTAGTTATTTAGAAACAAACTTGGAACAGTGGGGAAACTACCAATCTACCTTATACTTTTTCCAATGTTTTGGTATTTCTTGCCTAATAAATCTTTTAGTGAGTGAATTACTTTTATCAACAAGCGTATCTCCATTTGTGCTTAAGTAAAAATTGTCAACAGCATATGCTCCATAATCTGCTTTCCAAAATTCTTCAATTTGTATAGCTACTCCATCTCTGCTGAAATAATAACATTTTTTAGCAAGTCTTGAATTTGGATTCAAGTCGGCTTCTTGAAGAATTCTTTTTTTGTATAATGTATCGTTATCAATCAAAATAAAATTAAAACATTTACCATTCCCGTAAAACTTAAAATATTCATATCCATTGTACCTTATCCCTCCACTGTTAGTTGGAGAATTAAATTTAGCGCAATAGACATTTATAGTATCCAAATATAATGGAAATATATTATTCTTTTTATTTTTTAACTTAAATCTGGGACGTTTAGGCACATATTGCCCATGTTCATCGTAATGTCCTCTATCCAAAAAAGTGTCTATACCCAACGCGGCGCAACCACAAAAGCAAAGGAATAAACAAGCAAATCCCACATAATTTTTCATTGCCCCCAAGCAGTAAATTTAGATATATTGCTCAATTCTGTAGATGCTAAAAGACCCATAGACGACCCTGAAACGGGTTTCCAATCCGCACTCATCATAGGAAATTCTCTTTGGTCTTGAATCAAGTTGTGTGCAGTTCTATTTTGGAAACCATGTCTTATCCATTCTGAGTTGACTCCAGCCATATATCCTTTATAATTTAATGTCAATCCACCATATCGATATTTTGTACCCCCCACTGGCGCAAGCGTCCACGCTTGTGCCTACAGAACTGAAGCGTCCCGCTTCCGCGTAAGCGTAAAAACTATTATCTTTCAACATATTTTGACTATCAACCATTTTATTTCCGTTTTAGTTTTGCAAAGATATGCTTTTTTTCTGAAATATAAATACCTTGCCTGCCTACAGAGGTAGGAAAGCACATGGGCTATAGTAGCGCGGTTTTTACGCTTACGCGGAAGCCACAGGCTTCAGTTATTTTGGCACAAGGCAAGAGCCTTGCGCCAGTAGGGGGCAAACCTACCCAAAAATCACTGAACCTCCAAAAAAAAACATCTTTACATCTTTACCGCAAAATAAACGCCTTGCCTACCACACGCAGGCAGCAAGGTATTTAGCTCGGCTGAAAAATGCCTTGCATTTTGCGGGTTGCAAACCCGCTTCTATTTGAAGCACTTAGTTGCAAACTAAGCACAACAGAGGAAATATCCATTTTAATCAACAGTTTCAAAATTTACTATGAAATGGTTGAAATCCTTTGCAATTAAATCTAAGGAAGGCATTATACTAAGACCATTTTCATCTTCCCCACATAAATTATGATCAAAAAAAAATATCTTTCCATAATTTTCAGTATTATGTAGGCAAATTAAAAAAAGATTTCCTCCCCAATCAGACGCAAAAGGCAGGTAACCTGCTTCTAAAACATCTTGAAAATTCTTAATCCGAAGTTTTAGATTTGCGTAGTAATCACCTTCATGAATGCCTAATATATACTGAATTGTGTATATTTTATTAGAATATCTGAAATTTTCGTAGATAGGTTTTCCACCGTTACACTGTAGAAGGAATAGTTTATAATCTTCAGGCAAGTGTATTAAAAACTCTTTTTCGAATTCTTGGATTTTTTCTGTGGATAACTCCCCAAATTCATTTATTTTTACTATTTGATATACCATAATCAGTTATAAGTCAATTAATCATTAATAGAAATAGCAATTGTTGAAAATAAATATTATCTTGTTCCATTTGACATTTTTGCCGTTGTTGGTGTTAGAAAAGTGCAGACAAGGCTTTTATTTCACAGATATTTCGCTACTGCACTTTTCGACACCAACAACAGACAGCTTTTGCGTGGTGTTGTTGGTGAGCGAAAAATTGGGTAGCGAGGTGTAGCTACAGAATAAAATTACGCCCAATTTTTCGAAACACCAACAACGGCTGAAAACGGGAATTGCTGCAAAATACCTTGCCTACCACACGCAGGCAGGCAAGGTTTTTAGCTCGGCAGAAAAATGCCTTGCATTTTGCGGGTTGCAAACCCGCTTCTATTTGGAAGTGCTTAGTTGCAAACTAAGCACAACAGAGGGTATCTATCAAATTGTGGAGGTTGTTTTTTAGAACAAGAATGTTGGTACTCATATCTGAATTGTTTTTTGTAAAAACGCTTCAAAGCACAATTTATTATATTTCCTTGCCTACCACACGCAGGCAGGCAAGGTTTTTAGCTCGGCAGAAAAATGCCTTGCATTTTGCGGGTTGCAAACCCGCTTCTATTTGAAGTGCTTAGTTGCAAACTAAGCACAACAGAGAGCTGGCAGGCAAGAACGATTTTTACGCCTTTGCGTACATTTTTGTCATATTAGCAAGCTCTTGGACACCTTGTTGTATCTGTGCCAAAATTTCTTGAAAAATAGT
>JAAFJK010000685.1 GCA_013298105.1 Cytophagales bacterium | reverse complement strand
TTAGTTCAATTCTTCTATTTTTTGCCTTGCCTTCAGGTGTGGTATTTTCTGCTATAGGTTTTGAACTGCCATAACCTACAGCTTTGATACGTTCCTTGCCTACCTGTTTGGCTATGAGGAAGTTAGCTAAGGCTTGAGCGCGAGCTTCAGAGAGGTTTTTGTTTTTAGATTCCTCGCCTTCGTTGTCTGTATGTCCCGATATTTCGATGGTGGTTTTCAGATTTTTCAGCAAAAAATCCACAATATCCTGCAAATCTTTTTCATATTCGGGTTTCAGAATGGCTTTATTAGTTTCGAATAGGATTTCGCGTGTGAAGGGTTTGCCTGTTTGTATAGGTGGAGTAGTAGCCGCTTCAAGCGCAAAACCTGTAGGAATCAAATGCGCTATATTGGGCATTCTGTAATGTCTATTGGGAGCTTCGAGCATACGAGTTCTTATTCCTTTTTTATCCATTAACTGATTGGTATTCAAAATGGTAAGAGGCGCAACTCCAGTCAAATAAATATTGCCATTCGGAGCTAATTGCAAACAAAAACGAGTTACAAAATTTATAGCCTCTTTTTGAGTTGATACATCTATGACAGTACCACCCTCTACAGGCTTGGAAACGAGAGATGCACCATCACGTTTTAGCGCACTGTTCAAGTCATATTGATTGATACGAATTGCCAAAGATGAGCTAAGTGCGATATACACAAATCTGCCATTGGGCGAAAATTCTGCGCCCATCACAGAAATAGTTTTATCAAGTTTGGTTATACACATATCATATATAATACCTCCTTGATTATCAAAATCATATACCTCGAAGCTATCAAATAACCCTATGCGATTGACGAGTATTTTAGTACCTAATATGGTGCTTTTCAAGCTGTATGGGCTGAATTGTGGGTTTTTACCTATCTCATATTGCTTGCCTATAGTGCTTACTTTACCTTCTTTCAGTTCAAAGCCTTTGGCAGTGATAGGGTAAACAAGAAAATTATTGCTTTTATTCAAGTGTGCTACAAGCCAATAATCCCCCTTTTTGGCATGGCGAGCTATACAAATGTCCGAAAGCACATTTTCTAACACCAATACATTTTCTTCTACCATTTTATTGGTATTCACATCTAAAAGACTATAATACAGTTTGAAAACGGCTTTTTCTTCAGATAAGGCTTCTGAATTATTCTCTCCACGCGGGAAACTTGTGCGTTTTTCGGCAGGCAAGATGCCCACATGGAATAAATAATAAAACCCTTTCTTTTGTGGGTAAGGTGTGGCAACTATAGCCATTTCTCCATTTAAATTTTGGGTAATCGCTTCGTTCTTGGCGTTCCAAACCGAAATACCATCTGTATAAAATTGTAAATTGCCCAAAGAATCGGACATGGTAAATGAAGGGCGTATCAAACTTGTATTGAGTTTGCTTTGTGGACTGACTTTGGGCTTTACTTCAGGAAAGCTCCAGACGTGTCCATCGCCAAAATACCAAATATTCGCCTCTTTCTGGGCATATACCTTGCCTACCATCAGCAGGCAGGCAAGGACAATGATAAGTGTTTTCATGGAAGTTATAAAGAAGATAGTTTTATTCCTATATACCAAACAAGTCCCACAAAACAGAACCAAAACATCAAAAACTTCCGCGCACTGTCATGATAAAATTCCTACCTGCCCCACTGATGCCAGAGGCAAATACGCGGTAGTGTTGGTCAAAAATATTCTCCAAACTTGCCTGCACCTGTATAGCATTGGTACATTGGTAAGCCGTTCGGATATTGAAAGTAGCCCACGCAGGCGTACCTACTCCCGCTACTGCATAGCTCAGATTGTCTTCGTTGCCAGTGAAAGTAGCATAATTTTGTAAGCGTTTTGCGCCATTGTAGAGCGCGAAAATCTCTGTTTGTACGCGCTTGGCATTTATCCTAAAGCCAGATTTGCCAAACATAGGCGGGATATGGTCGAGCGGTATTTCGCCTTGTGCATCGTCTTGTATGCGGGCATACGTATAGCTAAGATTAGACACAAAACTTACATATTCGTTCAAATCTGCCACTACATTCAGGTAAATTCCACGAATATACGCTTTTCGAGCGTTTTGATTCGCTACTACATTGGCAGGAAAGCCATTGAAAGTTACGACTGACTGTCCATTCAGCGTAAAAGGCTGTACCACAAGCGCGTTTTCATACCATGTATTGTAGCCTATCAGCTCTACAGTAAGCATTTGAAAGAACTTATTGCGGATACTCAGCTCAAGATTGCGCGTAATCTCTGGCTTGATGTTAGGATTGGGTACAGAAAGCGTGCCAAGCGTATTGGCATTGCCTGTGGCTGTATTCTCAAATACTTTTGCCAAATCATCTACATTCGGGGCGCGGAAACCTGTAGAGCCACTGAGCGCAAAACGCCACGCGCCTATAGGCATAAAAATCAATCCGATATTGCCATTCAGTGCCTC